>JAOUPW010000047.1 GCA_029879665.1 Rhodospirillales bacterium
TTCGGCCTGGCCCCGGTTCATGACTTCAAGGCGGCGGGCGATAACCTTACCGTCTTTCATCAGGGCCGCCGAACAAGCGGAGGTCGCGGCATCGAGGGCGAGGATTTTCATAGGGTCCATTTCCATCGGATCGGCTCCAACATGGGGCCGTCCTAATAAATGTTCAGCGACATGACCGCAAGCACTCCCAGCACGACCATCCCGTTCAGAATCAGCACCAGGGGGCTGTTCCATCGCCAGGCTATGGTCCACACCGACGCCCCCGTAATGCGGGACATGTAAAGCACGGTCGCCGAATACGGCGAGACCGTGGTGCTGAGTCCCCAGGTGGTCAGCATCGCCAGACCCATGATTTCCGGCGCCACCCCCAATACCTCGGGCGGCAGGACTTGACCGATAAGGACGACCGGAACCACGGGATGCAAACCGAGCGCGCCAATCCAGATAATCCCCGCAATCAAACAGGCAATCATCACCTGCGGCGGCCACGCCAGGGATGACAGCGCATTGCCCACCATATCCGGAGTCACCACCGAAGCCACACCCGCGCCAAACATGTTGGCGCCGACAAACAAAAGGGCTTCGCTGCGCAGTCCGGCAAGACCGCCGACAACGCGCGTGACGAGCGCGGCGGCGGCGGCGCTTGGCCGGCGTTCGGAAAAAGAAAGAACCCAGATCAGGGCATAAGGCGGCGCCACCAAACCCAGCACAATGGGAATGGAGAGTCCGGCAATTTCAACCATGCCGATGACAATAACAAAAAGCGTTAACAGCACTCCGGCAAGCCGCCACCGGGCCGGCAGGGGCAGGGGCACCGGCGGTGCCGGCGCCGATCGTGGACCCGGGTCGACGAACGTGCGGTCAAAGATCCAGCCGCCGGCGATGATCAGGATTCCCGCCGCCATCCCGAAGGGGGCCACTTCCAGCCAGCGGACGCTGGGCAGGATTGACAGGATCACCGCCGTGCCGACAAAAAACGGCGACCAGCAGGAACCGCTGGAAAAGCCGATCATCAGGCCCCGGGTCAGGCGCTTTTTAATGGCCGGAGATTCCTGTTTTCCGATCATCGAGGAAAGCAGCGAAATTCCCGCCAGGTTGAGAACCGCGCCGAGACCGTGCGCGGCACCGGCGAGCACCAGGAACCGGCGTCCCGGCGGCTGCGCCTCCACCGTTTCACGGGCCGCGTTCAACGACGGGCTTTGCCCCGCCGGAATTTGAAGCCAGGCGACGGCGGCAAACAGCACCAGAAACAACTGGCTTCGCCGGAGGCCATCCACCATCACCTCCATACCGCTGCCCATGATCATGCCGATGGCTAAGCCCGCTGAGCAGAGCAGAACGGCTACGACCTGTTGTGTGCGCGGGGCGGTGGTAAATTCCAGCATCAGGAACAGGATGATCAATACCGGAATCACCCTCTCCACCCCCGGTAGGGGATAAAGCTCGACAGCAATTGAAAGCACCGCCACCACCAGATAAACCCAGGACGAAAAAGAAATCCGGGTCACGGCGCTGCGGTCTTGCCAACTAATCGAACGGGTGTAGTCTCGTGCGATCGCGATTCATCAATTAAAAAATATGTCATCGACCATGAGCCTAATTGAAATTACCCCGGCAAGCCATGACGTCCTGCTTGACCTGACCTATGCGACCCCGGGAAATTTCACCGGCAAGCCGGTCTATGCCCGTGCCGCCTGTTACCTGCATGCGGACGCTGAATCCCGGCTCCGTCAGGCCATCGACCTTGCCGCCCGGCAGGGCCTGAAATTCAAGATCTTCGACGCCTTTCGCCCATCGGAAGCCCAGTGGGTTCTTTGGAACCATACTCCCGATCCCGAATTTCTCGCCGACCCTCGCCGCGGCTCGCCCCATTCCCGGGGAGCCGCCGTTGACCTCACCCTGGTCGACGGCGAGGGCGATGAGCTTGAAATGGGAACGGACTTCGATGCTTTTACGCCCCTGTCCCATCACGCCAACACGGAAATCTCCAAAACCGCGCAGCGCAATCGTTTTCTTCTTCTCGGTCTGATGACCGCCGCCGGTTGGGATTTCTATGGTAATGAATGGTGGCATTATCAGTTGTTCGGCGCTCGCGACTATGCCCTGCTGGGGGATTCCGATCTTCCTGCCAGCATGATGCAGGCTTGAAAATCCGTTCATGTCCTCCGTGCAGGCGCGCTTAGGATTTGCCGTAAACCGGAACCACGGCGCCGCGTGACGCCCCATTGGCGGGCGAGGCGAGAAAGAGGATGGTTTCGGCAACCTCTTCAAGCCCAGGCCATTTGGAGTGATCCGAGTCCGGCATGGCGGCGCGGTTGGCGGGTGTATCCAGGATCGAAGGGGCAACGGCATTGACCCAAATACCTTCGGCCGCCAGTTCTTCGCCCAAAGCCTGGGTCAGCGCCGCCACCGCCGCCTTGGCTGCGGTGTAGGCGGACATGCCCGCGCCGAGGCGGGGCTCCAACGCCGGGCGCGCGGCAACGTTTACGATCCGTCCGCCCGCCGCGCCCCTGCCGGTGTGTTGGGCGGCGCGGATTTTTTTCACCCCCTCGCGGCAGCAGAGAAAACAACTGAGCGCGTTCATGTTCATCTGCGCAAGAAAATCGTCCTTCGACGTTTCCCCGAGCGGCGCCATGGCAAACCCGCCGGCAATCTGAATCGATGCCCACAAGGCTGGCAGGGATTGATAGTAGCCGACCACCGCGCTTTCGTCGGTAAGGTCGATTCCGGAGACCAGCGACATGCGTTCATGACTGGCGTAAGCGTACGCGGCTTTTTCGCGGGGGTCGAGAATGGGCACATGACAGATCGCCCCCCGTTCCAGCAACAACCCGGCCACCGCCGTGCCCAGGGCGCCGGCGCCGCCGGTGATGACCACATTTTTATCTTTATATTCCATTGCAGATCCCTCGGGTGCGCTTCCTTTTAACCCCTTCTTAGAATCCTGGCCCTACCATAGCGGAATGAATCAGGGACGAAAAATGCGGATTTTTTTCAGGGAATTCCAGCGGGTTATTTCGACCCTGGCCCTGTTTTTGGTCCTGGCCTCTGCTCCGGCCTGGGTTCCGGCCTGGGCTCCGGCTTGGGCGGAGTCTTCCGCCGTCATATTCATGTATCACCGCTTCGGCGAGGATACGGTCCCGTCCACGAACACCCCGCTGGCGCAATTCGAGGCCCATTTGGCGGAATTGAAAAGCGGCCCTTACACCGTTCTTCCCGTTCCGGATATCATCAGCGCCATCCGGGAAGGCCGCGAATTGCCCGATCGCACCGTCGGCATCACCATCGATGACGCCTATCTGTCCGTTTATACCGAGGCATGGCCCCGCCTCCGCTCCGCCGGATTTCCCGCCACCCTGTTCGTCGCCACTGAGCTTGTAGACAGGCACTCCAAGGGATACCTGAACTGGGATCAAATTCGCGAACTGGCCGCGGGCGGCTTTACCATCGGCGGCCACACGGTCAGCCACCCGCACATGGCGGGTGCGAACCGGGCGCTCAACCGTGCCGAACTTGAAAATTCCAACGCCCGTTTCCGGGAAATGCTGGGCCGGATTCCGGACCTGTTTGCCTACCCTTACGGTGAGGCCAGCGCCGAGGTCGCCGAACTGGTAAAGGCGTCGGGGTACCGGGCCGCCTTCGGGCAGCATTCGGGCGTCATCAATCCATCGGACGATTTTTTTTACCTGCCCCGCTTTGCCCTCAATGAAATTTACGGCTCGATCGAACGTTTTCGTTTGGCCGCCAATGCCCTTCCCATTCCCGTCACCGATATGACGCCGGCGGATCCCCTGATCGGAACCAACAATCCCCCGTCGGTGGGCTTTACGGTCTCCCCCTCTGTCAAGAAGCTGGAGCGGCTGACCTGTTTTTCCTCCCACAGCGGCGCGGCCAATACCGAACTGCTCGGCCAGGGCCGCGTCGAGGTGCGCGTGGCTGCGCCGTTCCCGAAAGGGAGAACCCGCATCAACTGCACCTTGCCGGCGGAAGACGGGCGCTGGCGCTGGCTGGGCCGGCAGTTTTATTTTCCCGGATAAATTTCGAACAGATACTGACGGGGTGCAATTCCGGTCCGCTCGGGATTTGCGCCCGAAGTCCTATACGCAAATGCGTCGTCGTGGACGGGAGCGGTCTGTTCGGGGTTTGCTTTAGATCAAAGACTGAAGGGCCGGAATATCCGCGTTGCTGAGGCGCGCATCATCCAGATGACGCAACCTGTTGATCTGGATGATGTCCCGGATATCGTAGACATAGTCCATGCCCCGTTCCGAGTAGCGGGTCAGGGTGCCCGCCAGAACGATGCCGTCCAGGGGCCCGCCCTCGCGGCGCATCTGCGCCCGGCTGTCCCGGAATTCCCGGTAGGCGCGGTGGGTGTTCAGGTTATGCACGTAGGCGCGGATGGAATCCCGCAGGCTGTTGAACGAACGCACGCGGTGGGTTTTGCCTGCTTCCCGTTTCAGGGGCGCAATTCCGGCGGTGGTGGAAAATGTCCATTCACCGAACATGGCGTTGCCTTCACGGGCAAAGCGCGACTGGCCCCAGCCGCTTTCACTGGCCGCCTGGGCCAGAGCCAGGGACGGCGAGACCACATCGACCCGTTCAAGCAGTCCCTTCAGGTTCTCCGGATCAACACCGTAGCGTTCGCCCGTGACCAGCAGCCAAAGGCGGTCTTCGGCGGCGAACGTCTTGCCGAGATTCTTCTGCGACCGCAGACGCCACAGGCGCTGGCGGTCGGCGAGGATTTCCTCGTTCACCTTGAGGATCAGCGGCAACACGGTCTTGAAGAACAGCGCCTTGCGGACCTTAACCTCGCGCACGGTGTCCAATCCCTGGGGCAGGGTGGCGACGAACAGGCGCGGAACCCGGACGCCGTCGAAACGAACCCGGTCCAAATCGTAGCCCAGCTTGGCAAAGGTTCCGGAAATGCCGTCGATGGTGGCCAGATCTTTCGGGGAAATTACTGCGGTCGCCGGCGCCGAAATGGCCTTGGAGGAATGCGCTTGCCCGGTGAAGAGCGCCGCTTTCGCTTCCGGCAGAAACCCGAACGGAGCGGGAGCCAGGGAAACCCTTTCCGGAGACCCAAGATGGGCCTTGGGCGCCGCGGTCACCCCTTCCGGGGGATCGAAGACGGCGGCGGCAATAAGGATGGCGACGAACAATCCGACAACGCCAAGGACGCCGATCATTTGGGGCGTCTTCATGACAGATTATCCTGTCCACGGAAACGCGGAAGGATAGCCGATGCTTGCGACCGCTTAGTCGATAACCCGCTCATTCTCGTAGCCTCGTCCCTTGTGGAATCGAATTCTTCTTCCCAGGTATCGAGGCCCGTTCTGGGCCAGCGCGATAATCTTAACGGTGGAACATTGGTCGGCGAAATTAGCGGTGATTTTTAATAAAATTTGAAATAAATAGCCAGCCTTTTTTTAAGTTTTTGTAAACCATTGATATAATTAGAAAGTCCTAATTTATCTTGATTTACAATAACTTAATAGAAAAGAGTGGCGGGAAAAAGTGGCGTCCCTACTCTACTGGGCGGACTTCCATGACCTCAGGAATGTAGTGTTTCAGCATGTTTTCGATGCCGTGCTTGAGGGTCGCCGTCGAGGACGGACAGCCGGAGCAGGCGCCCTGCATTTCAAGGTAGACGATGCCGTTTTCGAAGGAGTGGAAGATGATATCTCCGCCGTCCTGGGCGACCGCCGGGCGGACCCGGGTTTCCAGCAACTCCTTGATCTGGACCTCCACGTCGCTGCCCTCGCCGACGTTGGACGACTCCGTTTCGCCGGTTATGACCGGATGGCCTGCGCTTAAATGTTCCATGATCGCACCCAGCACCAGGGGCTTCAGGACCGCCCAGTCCTTGTCGTCGGACTTGGTGGCGGTAATGAAATCGGAGCCGAGAAAGACACCCGAGATGCCTTCGACCTCGAACAGGCGCTGGGCCAACGGCGAAGGATGGGCATCGGCGGCGGCGGCGAAATAGGCGGTGCCATGGGCCATCACCTGGGTTCCGGGAAGAAACTTGAGAGTTGCCGGATTGGGGGTGCCTTCGGTCTGAATAAACATTTGGGCCGTCTCCTTAGTAAAACGAAAGGGTTCTTCCCTTTTAAATGGACCTGATCGCCCCCGGAATCAAGTCGTCCGGGATTCATTCATGTTTGTGAAGGCGTTAGGGGGAGAGAAAACCGACAACATCCTTAATTTCCCCGAGGATCGGCTCGGCCACGGCGCGGGCGCGGGCGGCGCCGTCCGCGAGAACGGCATCCACATGAGATGTGTCCTGCATCAGCCGGCGCATTTCTTCCTGCATGGGCGCCAGCGACGACACCGCCAGATCGGCAAGATGCTGCTTGAAAGTAGAAAACGGTTCCCCGCCGAAGCGCGCGCACACGTCCTCCACCGAGGAGTCGGAAAGGGCGGCGTAAATACCGATCAGATTGGCAGCTTCCGGCCTGCCGTTGAATTCCTTCGTGCTTTCCGGCAGGGGCTCGGGATCGGTTTTCGCTTTTCTGATTTTCTTTGCGATCTGATCGGCATCATCGGTCATGTTAATGCGCGACAGATCGGACGGATCCGATTTGCTCATTTTCTTGGTGCCGTCTTTCAGCGACATCACCCGGGTGGCGGCGCCGAAGATCAACGGCTCGACCACCGGGAACAGGTCGGTCTTGAAATCGTTGTTGAATTTCTGCGCGATGTCGCGGGCCAGCTCCAGATGCTGTTTCTGATCCTCTCCGACGGGAACGTGCGTTCCCTTGTACAGCAGAATGTCGGCGGCCATCAGCACCGGATAGGCATAGAGGCCGACGGAAGCGTTCTCCCGGTTCTTGCCCGCCTTTTCCTTGAACTGGGTCATGCGGTTGAGCCAACCCATGCGCGCGACGCAATTGAAAATCCAGGCCAGTTCCGCGTGGGCCGGGACCTGGCTCTGGTTGAAGATGATGTGCTTCTTGGCGTCGATGCCGGCGGCGATCATGGCGGCGGCGACTTCGCGGGTGTTGGCGGTGAGCTCGGCCGGGTCCTGCCACTGGGTAATGGCGTGCATATCGACGACGCAGAAAATGCACTCATAATCGTTCTGCAGGCGCACCCAATTGCGGATCGCCCCCAGGTAGTTTCCGAGATGAAGGTTGCCGGTGGGCTGTACGCCCGAAAAAATACGATCCATGGAATCCTGTCTGTCGCTTAGGGCCGGTCAGGGCGGAGAAAACGCCGTTATATGGTGCATAAAACACCGGTGGGTCAAGTGGGGTCAGGCCGCCGTGTCGCCCCGCATCAGGGCCTTGAGGGATTTGAGCCGCGCCGCGCCGGTCAATTGCGCCAGGACCATATAAGTAACGCCGCCGACCCCGACCAAAAGGACAAGGGCCGCGATGCGCGCGCCTTCTCCGCCCGCGAGCATGCCGTCGAGACCGCCCACGGCGGTGTACAGGCCCAGCCCCATGAGCACGCTGGCCAGAATCATCCGGGGCAGCCGCCGCTTCAACTGCCCATCCAGGCGCAAATGACCGCGCCGGAACAGGATCAAAGCCAGCAGCCCGGCATTGAGCCAGCTTGAAACCGCCGTCGCCATGGCGATCCCCACATGCAGGAACGGCCCCATGAGCACAAGGTTGAGCCCAAGGTTCACGACCATGGCCAGAGCGCCGACCTTGATCGGCGTCGCGGTATCGCCGCGGGCGAAATAGCCCGGCGCCAGGGCCTTGACCAGCACGTATGCCGGCAGGCCCAGGGCATAGACCGCAAGCGCCGACGCCGTCGCCTGTGCCGCCATCGCGTCGAAGGCGCCCCGCTCAAACAGCACGGTGACGATGGGCCCGGCAATCACGAACAACGCCACCGCCGCCGGCAGGGTCAGCAGAAAGACAAATTCCAGCGCCCGGTTCTGACTGGTCAGGGCGGCGCTGCCTTCACCAGCCTGTAATTGCCGGCTCAACAACGGCAGCAGCGCCGTGCCCGCCGCGACCCCGACCACGCCCAGGGGTAACTGGGTCACCCGGTCGGCGAAAAACAGGTACGAAATCGCGCCCGAGGGCAGCAAAGACGCGATCACCGTGTCGATCAGCAGGTTCAGCTGATAAATGCCGGCGCCCACCGCCACCGGCGCCATACGCTTGAGCAGGGTCTTGACCTTCGCCGTTAATCTTGGTCGCACCAGGCGCAGGCGCACACCGGCCTTGACGCAATGAACGTAAAGCCACGCGAACTGGGCAACGCCGGCGCCCGCCACGCCCCAGGCCAAGGCATGACCCGGACTAGGCATCAGGGGAACCAACACCAAAACCGCACCGATGAGAAAAAGGTTTAGCAGGATTGGCGTCGCCGCGGCGGCGGCGAAGCGGCCGTGGGAGTTCAGGACCCCGGCCAGCAACGAAACCATGGAAATGAACAGCAGGTAGGGAAACGTGATCCGGGTTAGAATTACCGCCAGGGAAAATTTATCCGGGTCGGCGGCGAAACCGGGGGCAAAGACATACATGGCCCACGGCATCAGAATCTCGAAGGCGGCGACGAACACCAGCAGCGACCACAACAACACGCTTAACGCCTGTTCGGCGAAGGCGCGCGCGCTATCCGGGCCTTCCGTTTCCAGATCGCCCGCGTACAAGGGAACGAACGCCAGGTTGAAGGCGCCTTCGGCGAACAAACGGCGGAACAGATTGGGAAATTTAAACGCGACAAAAAAGGCATCCGCCCCCGCACCGGCGCCGAGGAGGGCGGCGATCAATACATCGCGCACGAAACCCAGCACCCGGCTGATCAGGGTCATGGTGCCAATGGTGGCGATGGATCGAATCAGGACCATGTCTTCTGTCTATCGTCTTTTTGTGGTCGGGAAAAGGCGGCGCGTGTCGGCGGCGGACCCCCGGACCGGCGCCTATTCGGCGGCGACATGGGCTTCCGCTGTCGCGGCTTCGGCGGCGCGCGTGATCGCCGCCAGCAGGCGGGCTTCGATTTCCTGTTTCTTATTTTCCTGATCCGCCTTCAGGCCGAACACATCCTTGACGTAAAAAACGTCGACCACCCGCTCGCCATAGGTGGAAATAT
>JAOUPW010000576.1 GCA_029879665.1 Rhodospirillales bacterium
ATCCCGCCGGTTCCACAGGGGCGCTCGGGGAGAAGAATTATGCGGTGTGTGACAAAACACGCAGACCTGGGTGACCACGCCGCTTTTTATCGAACCGGGCCCCGAAGTAGACAGATTGTGCAGAGTGCGTTCAACTCCCCCTCCCGCCGCCCACGCCGGAACGGCCCAGAGAAGAATTAAAATCAGGAACAGAATTCGGCGTATCATAATTTCGCGCCTACAAACTCAAATACCTGGACCCGTTCGTTATAGGAATCCGCGACGAAAATCTTATCTTTTATAACAAAAATACCCGTCGGTAGCCAGAATTCCCCGGCCTTGTGCCCCCGTTCGCCAAATGCAAGCAGAAACCTTCCTTTGACATCAAAAATCTGAACCTTGTCGAAAATAGCGTCGACCACATAAATATTCCCCGCGCTGTCGGTACCCACGCCTTTCGGTTGGGAGAAGCTGCCGGAGCCGTCACCGACCTGACCAAAGGAAAAAAGAAAGTCCCCGTCGACATCAAATGCCTGTACCTGGAAATTCATGGTATCGTTCACATAAAGGGTGTCCCCATGCAACGTCACATGCGACGGGAAATTAAATTCGCCTTGCGCGTTTCCTCTGGAACCGAAAGCGCGAACCCTTGAACCATTCGCATCGAAAGAGACAACCTCGTGCGCAAGGGTATCGGCGACAAAGAGCCGGTTGCTTCCGGGGTGATAGGCAATGCCCGTTGGCCGTTCCAGGCCGGTGATGGCGCCCAGGTACTCGCCCTTGCGGTCAAGGATAAACACCTTCCCCAGGATGGAATCGGAAAGATAAATCCGTCCGGGACCAAACGCGACACCCACCGGCGAAACAAGCCGTTCGTCCGCCACTTTTTCGACGACGACATATTCGTGTTTATCCATGTCAAAAAAATGCAGCACCCCCAGCCCCGGATCGGCGACGGCGATTAGACCGTCGGCGGCGGCAATGGCGTAAGGCCGGACCATTTGGCGATCTTCCTCGCCGGCGATGAACTCCAACAGCCGGCCGAAAAAGGAAGGGCGGATGCCCAGGTCTTCGGGTCCGCGAAAGGCATAAAGGTATTTGATCTTGGGCGTTTGCGGCGGCGGCGGCCAGATCAGGCTTTTGGCCGGATCAGACGGACCGTTCTGCACCTTTTCGACCGGAGCGCAGGACGCAAAAAACAAGAGCGGTAGAATAAACCATACCCTGAGCATCAGAACTTCCTCGAAAGGGTGAGGCGAAACCGATCCTCTGCCGCATCGGAGGTGGTTCCGTTTCGATAATCATGATTATACTGCATGCTAACGTCAACACTTCGCACCCGCCAGCGCAAGGAAAAGCCGGCGGTGACGAACGCGTCGTCAATTGCGTCGGAAGCGCTATCCGAAGTTGCTTCACTCTTGTTCATCCAGGCACTCACGAAGGGTCTGATGTAAAGTCCCCTCAACGGATTCCAGCTTCCGGATAAATTGGCGGAATACACCTCGGAGAGCCGTCCATCGGATACGATAAAGGTCTGCCCGGCACCGGCGCTAAGAGAGGCGTCATAGCCAAAATTATACGTCAGACTTTGGTTAAAATTAATCGAATCCGTTGTTAAATCGCCGTCGGCGGAATGGGTGTAATCCGCCGCCGCCGCCGCCTGAAATCCAACCTCATTCCAGCGTAACCTTATTCCCGTTTTCGAACTGAAGCGGTTATTCAGGAAAGTGTCGTCGTCTCCGGAAAACTGTTCATATTGGATGCCTGAGATTTCCTGATAAATTGAGATCCAGTCGAAATCCATATCGATATTGAAATGATACGGGATCTGGCTGTACTTCATGGTCGGCGCCGGCAGATACCGGTAATCCACAAGGATCGTCTGGCCGACGGCGATCAATCCACCGCCCAGAATGCGCAGTTCCGTGTTGTCGCCCGACACCGGAACGACATCGTAATCCGCTCCCTCGGTATACTGGATGCTGCCATCCAGATTGGTGACGACAATCGTGGCTGTGCTGATAAACCGTTGTTTCAACAGCACAATGCCGCCAATGGCAACCACATGACTCTCGTCGGTAATTGGGACGAGTTCCCCGGAAGAAACGCGGTTCGTCAGACCATATCCGAGTCCGGCGGAAGCGGAAAGTCTGCCGTCCCAGAAGATACCCTTTTGGTAATCCAGATTTAGATTTCCCAGATATTTCTCTTCTTTGCTGGCATCAACGGTTTCGTGGGTAGCGCTGAAATCAAGCCTGGTGGTCAGATTGTTGTAAATCTTGTGGGTCAGTTCGGCCATTCCATAATGG
>JAOUPW010000048.1 GCA_029879665.1 Rhodospirillales bacterium
CAGTGGCCCAGGCGCCTGGAAAGCCGGGTCGCCATTTCCGCCGCCGCCGCCCGGGTAAAGGTCAGGCACAAAATCCGTTCCGGCCGGGTGCCGCCCAGTAACAGCCGGGCGATGCGGTCGGTCAACACCTGGGTCTTGCCGGTGCCGGCGTTGGCCGAAACCCAGACGGAAAGCGCCGGGTCGCCGCCGATGATCTGGGCGGGGGTGCGCGCCGGGCGCGGGTTCGGGGCATCGTTGGCGGGGGGGCTCATGTCTCGCCGTCCCCGCCGCCGGCCATCCATTCCAACACCCGGGCAAGATGGTCATAGTCGCCGGCACGGCCTTCGAACATGGGTTTGACCCGGGACAGATACGGCGTGCCCGCGTCATCGAACCTGGCGATCCGGTCCCGCAATCCTTTCAAGGCGTCGCCGGCGAGATCGTCCAGGTCCTTATTGATGTTTTGATGCTTGCCCGCTTCGCGCCCACCGGAAAGATGCAGGTAGACCAGTTCCGCCACCGGGTCCGAAGGGATGTCTTTGAATCCGCCGGCGGCGAGGATCGCCGCTTCCAGGGGAAGCTGGGGCGAAAATCCGCTCTCCACCTGTCTGTTCGAGGGCGGTTGTCCGGTTTTATAATCGATCACCGACAAACCGTCGCCTTCCCGCCGGTCGATGCGGTCGGCCCGCGCGGTCAGCTTGAACGGTTTTCCCGGTCCCTTCAGCGTCATTTCACCGCCGGCTTCCGCCGCCAGCGTGCGCCAGCCGGCGGCGCGCCGCGTCCGTTCATAATCCACGAACCATTCGGCGATCCGCTCGAAGCGCGGCCACCAGAAGGCGCGCACCCCGGGCCGGGCCAGATGTTCATTGAATACATCCCGACCCATACGCAGCAGTTCATCGAAGGCGGCGTCGGGCAAATCTCCGGGATAGGTTTTGACGAAACGGTCGAGGGCCTCATGCACCAGGATTCCCCGGTCGGCGGCGCCGGGGTCGGCGTCGAGGGGGTCGAGGGGGCGGAGGCCGAGAATATTCGCGGCATAAACGGCGTAAGGATCGCGGATCCAGGTTTCGATACGGGTCACCGACAGTTGGCGCGGGCGGGCCGCAACCGGCGGCTTGGGTTTGGGGTCTTTCGGGTCGGCGAAGGTGTCCGGCCGGCTCAGTTCGTTATACCAATGGGTCCACTTGCCGTCGGCGCGAAAGCGGTCCAGCAAGCCGGCGCCTTGCAACAACACATCCAGGCGGCTGAGCCAGCGCGAGGCCACCGCCGGTGTGCCGCCGGTGCGGGCGGCGCGGCTCAGGATTACCTTGGGGGCGGCGAAGGCCTGGACGAAATCGTGGGCGGCGAGCCCCAGACGACGTTCCGGCGACGGCAGGCCGAACCGTTCCAGCATGGGCCGGCTCATCCACGGGCTGGCTTCCGCTTCCGGGGGCCAGGTCCCTTCGTTGAGGCCGCCCAGAATCATCACGTCCGCATGTTGCAGGCGGGCCTCGAGAAGCCCCCAGATGAACAGGCGGGGGTGGCGGCCATAGCGGGGCCGAACCACCCGTCCCGCCAGCAGCACATCAAACAGGGCCGGGTAGTCCCAGACGTCGAGGGTGCCCAAATCGCCGGCGGCTTCGTTCAGTTCGGAAACGAAACCGGCCAGGGCCTCGCCGTCCTCGCCGGCCCACAGCCGCCCGGCGCCCGGCGCACCGTCGTCTTCCACCGCCAAGGATTCGGCCAGCGCCACATGGGCGGCCAGCAAGTCGCGCAAGGATGCCTTGCCGCCGGCAAACAGGGCGTCCAACGGGGCGCCGGCATCCGCCACCGTTTCGATCAGGTTCTTCAGATCCCGTGCATGGGGGTCCCGCGACGCCTTGAGGGCATCCCGCAGTCCATCGATTCCTTCCGCCGGGCGCGGTCCGCGCAATACGGCCTGTTCCAGACGGCGGACGAGGGCGCGGAATTGTCCCTGTGGTCTGCCGCCCGTGGCCAGGGGGTGTTTAAGCGCCGCCAGCAGGGCCACCGGCGCGAACTGATCGGCGACCATGCGTAACGCAAGCCGCATAAAGGTACCGGGCGGGGTATCGGCCAGGGGGCGGCCCGCCGAATCGTCGGCCTCGACCCCCCAACGGGCCAGTTCGGACGCGACCCGGCGCGCCAGTTTGCGGTCCGGCGTCACGAGGGCCGCGGTGCGGCCTTTTTCTTCCAGGGTGTGGCGCAGGATCAGGGCGATGGCGCCGGCTTCCGCGCCTTCCGTGTCGGCTTCAATGCGCTGAATTCCTTCAAGGGCCCGTTGATCTTTCGTGAACACTCCACGCAGACCGTCGCCGGCCGCCGCCGGCACCAGGGCGGCGTGGATCAGCGCCGTGCGCGACTCATGGCATGCCGCGCCCACCGAAGAAGGCCAGTCGGCGACGTCACGCCGTTCAACGCCGATATGATCGAGCAGCCGGGACAGGCCGTACTGAGGATGGCCCGGCTCCAGGGCCTGCCAGACCGCATCGGTGGCCTCGCGGTCGAGGCCGGGCAGGACCACGGCGCCGCCGGGCAGGTGGGCAATCACTTTCAACAGGTCCGCCGTCGCCGGAATGGACCCGGTGGACCCGGCGGCGATGATCGGCCCGTGCGGCGGGGATTTCGTCCAGGCGGCGGCCTGGGCGTCGATCAGGCGGTTGCGCCGGTCGGCCGGGTCGATGACCCCGTACTCCTGCAGAACCCGGGGCCAGCTTTCCGTCAGAAGGGAAAGGAAATTCAGGGTTTTTTGCCAGTGTTCGGCGTAATCCGCGTCTTCGATCAGGGTCTTGAGGCCGTCGAAGGAAAGCCGTTCGGTATGCACCTGATCAAGAAGCCTGGCCAGCTCCTGGGCCAGCCGCGCCGCCTGGTCGGGCGAGATGTCCTGGTCGGGCCGGGCCAGGATCAGCCGGCTCAACAGCAACTGGCGGCGGACTCCGGAAATGGCGGGGGGGAGGTCGAGGCCGGCACCGGGGATGGCCGAAAAATCCCCCCGCAGCGCCAGTTCATCTTCGTCCACGTCACCGAGCGGCATCAGCGCCGGCAGCAGCACCGGGCGGCCATCGTATAAACGGAGGAACGCTTCGCTTAAGGCGCGGCAGGCGCGCCGGGTTGGTAGCAGCACGGTGACGTCCGCCAATTTTTCGGGATCGCCGCCAGCCCGCTCGCGGATGCCTGCGGCCAGGGCGTCGACGAAAGGGACTCCGGCGGCGATGGTGTACAGGGCCGAGGCCCGTTCGCCGCGGTTGCTCATCGCCGTTTGTTTCCGGCGTAGCGAAGGTTCATATAGGTTTCCGCCTGATTCAATCCATCCGGCGTTCCCACATGGAACCATTCCCCGTCGTGCACCATGCCGTAGAGCCGCCCGGCTTCGATCGCCTTGTCGTAGAGCAGGTTGAGGGAAAAGGGGCCGTCGGGCGCGCCGATGAACATTTTAGGAGTCAAAATCTGCACCCCCGAAAAAAGCAGGGGCGAAACTTCGCTTTCCAGACGGCGGGCAATCAGGCCCAAAGGATCGAGGGTGAAATCCCCGACACCGTCGTAGCCGTAGGCATCAACGGTGGAATGAAGCATCAACAGCGCATCCATGATCTCGCCGTTCCAAGTCCGCGCCATCCGCGCCAGCGCCGACTGCGATCCGTTCAGCCACAGCATGTCACCGTTGATGACAAAGAACGGATCGTCGCCAAGCAAGGGAAGCGCCTGCTTGACACCGCCGCCGGTTTCCAGGCGTTGGTCCGGCTCGTGGGAAAAGAGGATTTCCGGCGAAGGGCGTTTTCTCAGGTGCGCTTCGATCTTTTCTCCCAGATGGTGCAGGTTGACGACGACGGTTTTAACGCCGGATTCTTCCAGGCGGTCGATGGCATGGTCGATCAGGGCGCGGTCATTCACCTCGATCAGGGGTTTGGGGGTGGTGTCGGTGATCGGGCGCATGCGGATCCCGAGGCCGGCGGCCAGGATCATCGCGGTGCTCGGCGTCTTTGTGTCCTTATTATAGTTATAGGACGATTTCTGTTTTGTTGATTTGGTCATGATACGCGGCTCCCCATGGATGGGACGCCCCGCACGCTTTCAGGGATATGTCGGTCAAACCAGGCCTTCACCGGAGTCAGCGCCGGATGGGCCAGGGCGCCTTCCAGCAAGCCCCAGACCCGGGGGAGGTGGGCAAGGTAGGCGGACTTGCCGTCGCGTAACGATAGCCGGGTGAAAATTCCGATCACCTTGGCGTGGCGCTGGGCGGAAAGGATGGCGAATGCGGTCATAAACGTCTCACGATCAATATCTGGCGCGCCCGCGAAATACCGCGCCAGCATGGCGGCCTTCAATGGGGGCGCGATGTCGCGGCGGGCGTCTTCCAGCAAACTCATCAGATCATACGCCGGACAGCCCGAAACCGCGTCCTGAAAATCGAGCAGACCGCAGGCGCGGATGCCGTCCCGTTCCTTCAGCCAGATTAGATTGTCCACGTGATAATCCCGGAGCACCAGGGTTTTGGGAAGGACGTGAACCTGGGGAAACAGTTCCAGCCAGGCATCCCCATAGGCCCTCCGCACGCCTTCATCCGGAGCTTCGCCGAAAATTTCCGGCATCGTCCATTGGGGCAGCAGAAAGGCCTCATCGAGCAGTCGGCCGTTGCCGTAAGGGGGCAGCCCGGGCGGGATTGCGTCTTGCTGCGGCCGGGCGTGAAGGTCGATCAGCACATCCACGGCCAGCCCATAGAGGGCATGCTCGTCGCCGCCTTTTGCCAGAACCTTGGTATAGGTGTCGTCGCCCAGGTCTTCCAGAAGCAACAGGCCGGCGTCTTCATCGGCGGCGAGAATTTCCGGCGCGCTGAACCCCAGGGCTCGCAGATGCCGGGCGAGAGTGAGAAAAGGCCGCACGTTTTCTTGCGGTGGCGGTGCGTCCATCAGTACCGCCCGCCGTCCGTCCAGGGTCAACCGGTCGTAACGGCGGAACGAGGCATCGCCGGCCAGGGGCCGCCGCGTCGCGCCGTCCCATCCATGGGCCTCAATAAAGCGGGCGATGCGGGTGGAGCGGTCAGGCAAAACCGGCCTCCGTCAGCCGTTCCGCCCAGCCGCCGTACCCGGTGAGGCGGACAATGCGGGCGGTGTCTGCGCCGGCGAAGGCCAGCGACACTTCCAGCCGCTCCGCCGGCAGGCGGGAGCCCATGCGGTCCGGCCATTCGATCAGGGAGATTCCGTCGGCGAAGGCGTCCTCCAGGTCCAGTTCATCCGTTTCTTCCGGGCTTTCGATGCGGTAGAGGTCGAAATGATAGATGGTTCCCGCGCCTGTTTCATAGGTCTGAACCAAAGTGAAGGTGGGGCTGGGCACTTCTTCCGGAGAATCGCCGAGTTTTTGGATGAAGGCGCGGGCGAAGACGGTCTTGCCGGCGCCGAGGCCGCCCCGGAGGGCGAAAACGTCGCCCGGACGCGCCAGCGCCGCCAGCCTCGCCGCCAGCGCCACCGTCGCCGCTTCGTCGGCCAACTCCATTTGGAAAGCGGGTTCCGGTCCTTCGCCCATATGCTCCATTTCCTTAGGTTCAAAGGTTGGCGGGACTTGATCGCCAGGGGGTGTGCGGCCATGTTAGGCCTGTATCCTGTTTACTCTGTTGACCCGGGAGTTTCCATGTCCAATCCGCCCCCCCAGGCGCCTTCCAAGGGGTCCGAAAAAGCCGATATCGCGGTAATTGGCGCAGGTCCGGTGGGTTTGTTCGCCGTCTTTCAATGCGGCATGCTTGAACTGCGCTGCAGTGTGATCGATGCCCTCGAAGGGGTCGGCGGCCAGTGTTCGGCCCTTTATCCAGAAAAACCCATCTACGACATTCCCGGCTTTCCCCAGATTCCGGCTTCCGGATTGATTGAAAACCTGGAACGTCAGGCGGCGCCTTTCGATCCCGTTTATCATCTCAACCAGCAGGTGACTTCGCTGACGGCATTGGATGGCGGACGCTGGCTGCTGGAAACATCCGCCGGCACGCGCATTGACGCCGGCGCGGTGCTGATCGCCGCCGGTGTCGGCGCCTTCGGCCCCAACCGGCCGCCCCTGGACGGGCTGGAGTCCTTCGAAGGCACAAGCGTCTTCTATCTGGTCAACAAGCGGGAAGATTTTCGCGGCAAAAACGTGGTGATCGCCGGCGGCGGCGATTCGGCGGTGGACTGGGCGCTGTCGCTGGTCGATATCGCGGCGTCGATCAAAGTGGTGCACCGCCGGCCCAAGTTCCGTGCCGCGCCGGAGAGCGCACGCCGCCTGCAAGAACTGGCGGATGCCGGGACCCTCGAGTTGGTGATCCCTTTTCAACTGGATTCCCTTGAAGGCAAGGACGGAAAACTGGAAGCGGTGGGGGTCCGGGACCTGGACGGCACGCAACGAAAACTTGAAGCCGATGTGCTGCTGCCCTTTTTCGGCCTGTCGCAGAACCTGGGCCCGGTTGCCGAATGGGGGCTTGATCTGGATAAGAACCATATCGTGGTGGACGCGGCCACGATGGCGGCATCCAGGCCGGGTCTTTACGCCATCGGCGATATCGCCGCCTATCCCGGCAAGCTCAAGCTGATCCTGACCGGGTTCGCCGAAGCTGCGCTGGCCGCCCATTCGGCCCGCGCCCACATTCATCCGGGCGAAGTCTATCATTTCGAATATTCCACCACCCATGGAGTCCCCGAAAAAAATGACTCCTGACACCGCATTTGACTTGGTCCGGGCCCGCGCCGAAACGCCGGGGTGCAAAAATGTTCTGCATTTCAACAACGCCGGTGCATCCCTGATGCCGGCGTGCGTGCTGGAGGCGGTGAAAGGTTATCTGGACCTGGAAGCGGCCGTCGGCGGCCACGCCGCGCATGCCCGCGAGGAAGACAAGGTCGAACGTGTCTACGCCGCCGCCGCCCTGCTCCTCAATGCCGACGCCAATGAAATCGCGGTGGTCGAAAACGCGACCCGGGCCTGGGACATGGCCTTTTACGCCCTGGCCCGGACGTTTAAACCTGGCGACCGAATTCTCACCGGGGAAATGGAATTCGGCAGCAACTATCTTGCCTTTCTGCACATGGCGAAAAACGCCGGGGTCACGGTCGAAGCCGTGCGTGGCGACGACACCGGCGCCATTTCCATCGAGGCCTTGGAAGATTCCCTCGATGAACGGGTGCGCTTGATTGCCGTCACCCATGTGCCAAGCACCGGCGGACTGGTCAATCCGGCAGCCGCCATCGGCCGCGTCGCTCGGTCCAACGGCATTCCGTATCTGCTGGATGCGTGCCAGTCGGTGGGGCAGATGCCCGTCGATGTGGAGGAGATCGGCTGCGATTTCCTGTCGGCGACCAGCCGCAAATTCCTGCGCGGCCCGCGCGGCATGGGATTTCTTTACGTGCGTGCTGACTGGATTGAAAAAATGGATCCGCCCTTTATTGATCAGCATGCGGCGGCCTGGACGGCGGTCGATACCTTTGAGGTTCGTGCCGATGCCCGCCGGTTTGAAAGTTTCGAAACCAGCTTCGCGGGCAAGGCCGGCTTCGGCGTCGCCATCGACTACGCTCTCGATTGGGGATTAGAGAACATTCAACACCGCATCCGGGGGCTGGCGGCCAAACTCAGAGACGGGCTGGGTGATATTCCGGAGGTCCGCGTCCACGACCAAGGCATTGAGCAATGCGGCATCGTCACCTTTACCAAGGACGGCGTCGCGTCGGATTTCATCAAGGGTGTGCTCGCCCGGCGCGACATCAATGTTTCGGTTTCGCCGGTGGAATACGCGCGCCTGGATATGGAACGGCGCGCATTGCCGCCGATGGTGCGGGCGTCGCTGCATTACTACAACGACGAGGAAGAAATCCAACGGTTCCTGGATGCGGTCGGGGATATATCCTGATAACAATGCCGCTTGCGCTGCCCTCAGGAATTGGTGCCGCGTTCGGCGTTTTCCATTTCCTGGGTGCCAGAGGGCAGGTGGCAGGAAACCGTGGTGCCCCGCCCCGGCGCCGATTTGACCCGCACGTAACCGCCGTGCAGTTCGACGAACCTTCGCACCAGGGTTAGGCCGAGGCCGGGACCGGCCTTGGCCGGGTCGGAAGACGAGGTGTACTCGAACGCTTTGAAAACCAATTGCTGTTCCGTTTCCGACAGGCCCGGCCCGGTATCGGCGACGCGGAGGATTACTTCATCGGCCTTTCGCTCCCCCTCCAGCCGTACGGTGGTGCGCTGCGGCGAAAAGCTGACGGCGTTGCTCAGCAAATTAAAGAGAACCTGCTTCAACCGTTTTTCGTCGCCGACGATCCAGCCGATATCCGGCGGGCATTCCAGCTTCAGCTTCATGTTTTTTCGCTTGGCGCGTTCACGCATCAGGCCCAGCACCGAAGCCATCATGCCGTGCAGGTCGACCGTGTCCAGCTCCAGCGTCATCATCCCGGCCTCGACGGTGGCAAGGTCGAAGATGTCGCTGATCACCGAGGTCAGCCCCTGGGAAGCCTCAAGGATGCCACGGATATATTCCATCTGCCGGGAGTTCAGCTTGCCGAAGGTTTCTTCAGACAGAACTTCGGCGAAGCCGATGATGGAGGTCAGCGGTGAACGGATTTCATACGAGACATCGGAAATAAAATCGGATTTCAACCGGTCGGCTTCCTGCAACGCCTCCGCCCGTTCACGTAGCGCCAGTTCCACCTGTACGCCGTCGGTGACGTCGAAATAGCTGAGCAGCACGGCGCCGTCGGGCAGAGGGACATTGGCATACTCGAGCACCAAGCCGTCGTTACGCATCAACTGGCCGGAACTGGGTTCGCGGTTGGTCATGCGCGTAACCACATGCTCCTTGTGCGCGATCCAATCGCCTTCGCTTGCGATGAGGGGGTGAATCTTTTCGACAAAGTCGGCGACGTGCAGTCCTTCGTTAAGTTCGTCTTCGACATATCCCCATAACTTGGCGAAGTTGGGATTGGCCAATTTAAGCCGCCCATCGCTGCCGAAAACGGCAATTCCTTCGTGCAGGTTGTCGAGTGTTTCCCCCTGAACCGCGATCAGGGTGTTATAGGAGCGCTCAAGGGCCAGCCGGTCGGTGACGTTTTCAAA
>JAOUPW010000577.1 GCA_029879665.1 Rhodospirillales bacterium
GCTGTCATCGTCCATAACGGGGTCGGCGATCTACTGGCGAATTACCTGCTTGGGGTGATGGACTTCGTTCCAGGCGATACCATGGAGAACTATGCCTCCATCATCGGCATATCCACCCTCCTGAGCCTGTTGATGACTATGCCCGGTGCGCCGGCGGTGCTGGTCCCCATCGCCCAGGAATTAAGTACGGCGACGGGTATGTCCCTGCTCGCCGTGATCATGACCCAGATGGCGGGGTTGACCATCATGCTCCTTCCGTACCAAGGGCCGCCCATCGTGGTTGCCATGAGCATGGCCGGGCTCCGTCTCAGGGAAGTATTCGCCGCCCTGATGTTCATGGCCGCGGTGATGATATTCATCCTCACGCCGCTCAATTATCTGTGGTGGCGGATGTTGGGCCTGATCTAGGCGGTGCGCGCTTACAGCGGCGATGAGGCACCGATGCTAAGGCCGCCGCAGGCATGCAGCAACTGCCCGGTAATATAGGAGGCATCGTCGGACAGGAAAAATTCGATCGCCGCCGCGATCTCGTGCGGTTCCGCCAGCCGACCCATGGGAATCGCCTTCGCGCGCTGTTCGATATCCGGGTTGTTCATGCGCATCATTTCGGTGCCGGTCAGCCCCGGCGAAACCACGTTGACGGTAATGCCGTCGCCAGCCAGTTCCAGCGCCCATGACCGCGACATTCCGATCATGCCGGACTTGGCAGCGGCGTAGCTGGTGCGCAGTTCCCGTCCCAAGGCGGAGCGGCTGGAAATGTTGACGATGCGCCCGCGTTTCCGTTTGCGCATGTTGGGTAGCACCGCCTGGGTCAGGTCTATGGCAGCGCCTAGGTTGAGTTCAATGGTACGGGCGAAAGTGTCCGCGTCCACGTCTTCCAATGCTTGCGGATTGGCGACGCCTACGTTGTTGACCAGATTGTCCACCTGATAGCGGCCGGTGATGTCCGCAAGTACGGCGGCTCGCGCCGCCCGGTCGCTCAGGTCGGCCTGGAAGAAATGGCCTGGAAATTCGTCAACCGGTTCCGACCGGGAAATGCCGATGACGGTGTGCCCCCGGGCATTCAACCGTTCGGCGGTGGCGCGTCCGATGCCCTTGGTCGCGCCGCTGATAAGGGTTGTTCTCTGTTCCATGGGGACCCTTTCCCGTTTCAGGCCGTCTGATTGTTGGTCATCACGGATGAATTGACAACAAGATCCGCCTTCAAGGTTCCCGATAAAACCGCCAACACGCTTTCGGCGCAGGATACCGCCATGCGGCGCGCGCATTCTTCGGTGAAGGCGGCGCAATGGGGGCTGATGATCACGGTATCCAGGGCAAACAGGGGGTGGCCGGCGGTGGGGGGCTCCGGTTCGAACACATCCAGTCCGGCACCGCCCAAGTGTCCGCTCGAAAGCTGATCATAGAGCGCTTGTTCGTCCACCATGCCGCCGCGAGACGCATTGATCAGGCAGGCGCCCTGTTTCATGGCGGCCATCTCTTTTGCCCCGATCATATTGTCGGTTTCCGGCGATTTCGGTACATGCAGGGTGACGTAATCGGCTTTTCCCAGCGCCTTGCGGAAATCTCCGGTATGTCCATATTCCAGCGCCGCGACGTCGGCCTCGGCGACAAAGGGGTCGGCGACGATCACCTTCATGCCGAAGGCGGCGCAGCGCCGGGCGGTTTCCTGGCCGATGCGCCCGAATCCAACGACGAGCACGGTTTTTTCATAAAGTTCGCTCAGGGAAAACGTGTTGCGGATATCGAAATTGCCGGCGCGGGTGGCGGCATCGTAGCGGAGCAACCGTTTCGACAGTGCCAGCATCAGGGCCAGGGTGTGTTCGGCGACGGCGACCGCATTGACGTTACCGACGATGGTCAACGGAATGCCCGCCGCCGTTAGTGCCTCAACGTCCACTGTGTCATAGCCGACACCGTGACGGGCGACGATTTTAAGCCCCGGTGCAGCCGCGATCTCTTCGGTTCCGATTTTTGTCATGCGGACGATGATGGCGTCCGTCTTGCCGAGATGATCTTTCATGTCCGGCGAATGATCGGGCAGTTCTGTGATGGCGATTCCGGTTGCGTCACGGAGAAGATCGACGCCGCCGCTATGGATCTTGCCCAAAATGAGAACGTTTTTCATGGTATTCCGCGCCTAATCAGGCTTGAAACGCTGACGCAGGGCGACACTTTCCTTGGCCAGGATGCCCTGATCGGCGCCGACGGCCACGAAGGTGTAGCCGGCGTCAATGAATTTTTTCGCGTCCGCTTCGATGCCGGTCAGAATCCCGGCGGGCTT
>JAOUPW010000578.1 GCA_029879665.1 Rhodospirillales bacterium
AAATCCAGATACCAGTATCGCTGGGCGCGGAGGCTGAATCTATTCCTCTCGACAGGACCGATCATGTTCATGGTCTCGCGGGGATCCAACTTTATCGTCGACTTAAATACCCTTCGACGCCGCGCCCGGAAATCATAAAAACTACGACAGCGAACACCCGCCAAATGGCGGCAATCTTGGCATCACGATGTCCGATGATGGGGGGCATGGCATGGCGCCATATTTCCGATGGCATTGACGGGCCGGTGGATTTTCTCGCCCTGACCGTTAATTCCAAAAATCCTGTAAGGGGTCTACAAAGGCACCCTGGTGAATCATGACGGCGGCGCCATTGATCCGGCGCTTCATATCCAAGGCCGTTAGAACCACACAGGCTTAACCTATGACTGGTTTCAGGTATTCTGCCGCCCGCCCAAAGCGGCATTGATTTTTTTACAATATGCCAGTAATGCACTGCGGTAGTGGCCCCGTTTGCGTTCCCGAAACCGCTGGGTCGGCATGGGAACGGAAATGGCGGCAAGGTTTCCATAAGCATCGCTAATTGCCGCGCCCACGGCCGAGATGCCATCCGTGTGTTCCTCGCGATCGTAAGCGACCCCTTCTCTTTTAATCTGTTCGAGTTCCTTGAATAGAACGTTTACATCGGTGATCGTATTTTCGGTCAGGGGTTTGAGTTTGCCGATGATGATATCGCGGGCATCGTCCGCATCAAGTTGTGCCAGCATGGCCTTGCCCGGCGCGCAGGAAAAGGACGGAAATTCCGCACCAACACCCGAAACCGCCCTGAGACGCCGGTTGGCGGATACCACCTGGTCGACAAACACGGCGTTCGCTCCGCTCATTACGGACAAGTCCACCGTTTCGTCCAGCTCCCGCGACAGCGCTTCTACGAACGGGTGCACGATCCCTACCAGATCCGAGCGGGCCGCAGCCGCCATGCGCATCAGCGCCGGCCCCAGGCGAACACCTCCCTGCGGCGAGGCGGACGCAACGAAACCTTCTTCATCGAGCGTGGCGATGATCCGTTGCACCGTGGATCGGGGTAGTTCTACTCGTTCGGCGATCTGGCCCAGGCTAAGGCCATCGCTTACGCCCTCAAGGCAACGCAAGATACGTGCGACCCGTGCAATCACCTGGATTCGGCCCCGGGTTTCGCTTTTTACCGCTTGGGTCCTTGTTCCGGAAACTGTTTTCGACATTGACGAAAGGACACCCTCCTGATTAACATTTCCATATAACGATACACCTGTATCGTATTGCGGTACAGGAAAAATAAAAAAGGGAGCGCTTTGCAGGGAACGGCTTCCTCTAACCGAGATACGCTCATGGCTTCGTTTGCAACGGGCCCGGTCAGTTTGTCCGTAACGGGCGGCTACCGTCCAGACCACAACGAAGGTTCCCCGCAATAACGGTGATCTGTAGGGAACGGGCATGAAATTTTCCTTCATCTTATATGGCCTCTATCTTGCCTTAAGGTGGACTGCGGTGAGGCGCCCGTTATTCAGGGAACGGCTGAAGGAAAAAAACTTTACCGTCCAGTTTAAGATTCTGGACGATACCGCCGGTCGGTATTTCACGTTTCAGGACGGAAAGGTCAAATCCGCACGCGGCATTCATTCCGCTCCGGACGTAATGATCGGCTTCAAGACGGCAGCCATCGGCGCCAGTCTGCTGACACCGCCGATGAATTTCCAGGACCAGATCGACGCCATCAAGAATTTCAATCTTGTCATGGAAGGACCGGACGAATTCACCGCCTGGTTTGCGGAAACCGTCAGCCTGATGCAAAGCGCCGGCATTGAATTCGGTACACCCGTCAAAAACGGCGAAACCCGCTACGTCAATCAGACCAACGGCGGCCCGGTTTTTGTTTACGTCAAGGATGGCCGGATTGTCCGCATTACACCCATCGATTTCGATGAAACCGATCCCCAACCCTGGACCATCACGGCGCGGGGCAAGACCTTTTCACCGCCACGCAGGACCACATTGGCCCCGCACGGCCTGGCGTCCAAATCGCTAATCTATTCCAAGGATCGGCTGCTGTACCCGATGAAGCGGGTGGATTTCGATCCTAACGGCGAACGCAACATCCAGAACCGGGGCATTTCCGGTTATGAGCGGATCAGTTGGGACGAAGCGCTGGACATCGTGACGTCTGAAATCAAGCGCATGAACCGAAGCTACGGCCCCGGCGCCATCCTCGCCGTCCGTTCTTCCCACCATACCTGGGGAAATGTGGGCTATTACCTCAGTTCCTACGTCCGCTTCACCAATAT
>JAOUPW010000579.1 GCA_029879665.1 Rhodospirillales bacterium
CCTGATTTTATTAATGATTTGAGAATTATTGGTTTTCATTCCTGAGATGAGGGTTATACCATTGGCCCTCCGCCGCGAGACCCGGCGGTTCCGTTGTGCACGGGGAATGACATGCCGCAATCCAGGGACCACACCCGGTTACTGATCTATAGTCATGATTCCTTCGGCCTCGGCCATCTGCGCCGATGCCGCGCCATTGCCCATTCGCTGGTCGATCACCGCAAAGATCTGTCGGTCCTGATCCTGTCCGGCTCCCCCATCATCAGCAGTTTCGGCTTCCGTACCCGGGTCGATTTCGTCCGCATTCCCGGCGTCATCAAGCTCACACGCGGCGATTACACCTCCCTCAGCCTGGACATCGGCATCGACGAGATGCTCAAACTTCGGGCATCCATCATCCAGCACACGGCCGAAGCCTTCGTCCCCGATATTTTCCTGGTGGACAAGGAACCCCTTGGCCTGCGCGGCGAAGTCAAAGATACGCTCACCATGCTCAAGGCGCGGGGAACGCCATTGGTGCTCGGCTTGCGCGACGTCATGGACGATCCGATCATGCTGGCCGAGGAGTGGGAACGAAAAAACGCGGTTCCCGCCCTGGCGGACCTTTACGACCATATCTGGGTTTATGGTCTTCCGGAAGTATGCGAACCGCTGGCCGGTATTCCATTGAGCAAAAAAATTCAGGACAAAATAAAGTACACCGGATATCTGCGCCGGACTTTCTCACCCGCTATTACGCCGCCCTCCTTGGCAACAATTATAGAAAGCGAGCCCTATCTTCTGGTCACCACCGGCGGCGGCGGCGACGGCGCCAGCTTGATCGACTGGGTGCTCAGGGCCTATGAACATGATCCCGGAATTACCCATCCGGCCCTGCTCGTCCTCGGCCCGTTCATGCGCTCCAACCTGCAGGCGGAATTCATGGAACGGGTCAACCGGCTTGACAAGATTCATGCCATCACCTTCGATGCCAACGTCGAAAGCCTGATGGCCAATGCCGCCGGTGTCGTCGCCATGGGCGGCTATAATACATTCTGCGAAATCCTGTCTTTCGATAAACCCGGCCTGATCATTCCCCGCACCGTTCCACGGCTGGAACAATTCATCCGTGCTTCCCGGGCCGAGGAATTGGGCTTGATCCGCATGTTGGAAGATGGTCCCGATCGTAGCGCCAAGGAAATGGCGAAGGCCTTGCGTGAACTGCCGCACCAAGCCAAACCGTCCGAGATTCACATTCCCGGACTGCTGGATGGCCTGTCCACAATCAACGGGCTGATCGACACTTGGATCAATGTCCCCGCAAAGCCTTCGACCCGCTTGACCGTCATTGGCAAATCTTCGTGACGTGACCGCCCCCGCTGCCTCCATCGCCTTTGTTCTCAAGGGTTATCCCCGTCTTTCGGAAACGTTTATCGCCCAAGAAATCCTGTCTTTGGAACGGCGCGGGCTGGATATCCGGCTGATCTCGTTACGCCATCCCACCGATGCTCGCATCCATCCGGTTCACCGCGAGATCAAGGCAAAGGTTTCGTACCTTCCTGAATATCTTTACCGTGAACCTCTCAGGGTCTATCGCGCCTGGTTGAAGGTCCGGAAGCGCCCCGGATATCCGGCGGCACGGGCCCTGTGGCTCCGGGATTTGCCGCGCGACCCGACCCCCAACCGGATACGCCGGTTTGGTCAGGCCCTGGTTCTGGCCGCCGAACTTCCCGAAGACGTCACCCATATTCATGCGCATTTTCTGCACACGCCGGCCTCGGTCGCACGATATGCGGCGCGAATCCTCGGCCTCGGGTGGAGCTGTTCCGCCCACGCCAAGGACATCTGGACGACGCCGGAGTGGGAAAAGCGCGAAAAATTGGCGGACTGCCAATGGCTGGTGACCTGCACCCGCCTCAACGCCGATCACCTTCGCAATCTTGCCGCCGATCCCGACAAAGTGGATCTGGTGTACCACGGGCTCGATCTCAGCCGGTTTCCGCCACCGGCGGCAGACCCCAGCGGGCGCAACGGGCGCAGCCCCACCGATCCCGTGCGCATTCTGTCGGTGGGCCGGGTCGTGGAAAAAAAAGGCTACCCGTTACTTCTCAAGGCACTGGCTCGCCTGCCCGACGACCTCTGCTGGCGATTCGTTCATGTCGGCGGCGGCAAGGGGTTGGCGCGGCTGCGCAAGCTTGCCGACAGGTTGGGTCTCGGCGACCGCGTGTCCTGGAAGGGCGCCCTTCCCCAGGAAGAAGTGATAGATCAGTACCGGAAGGCCGACCTGTTCGTTCT
>JAOUPW010000581.1 GCA_029879665.1 Rhodospirillales bacterium
GGGACGTTCGATCAGCACCACGCGCACGCCCAACTCCCGCGCCGCCTGGATCTTGGCTTCCGTGGCGCCGCCGCCGCTTTGCTTGGCGACAAGGGTATCGATGCGGTGTTCTTCCATCAGGGCGCGTTCATCGGCAACCGTGTACGGCGGCCTGCCGGTGATCAGCGTAAGGCCCGCAGGGGCCGGGTCCGGAAGTTCGATCACCCGGGCGAGAATCCAGATGCCGGGTATGGCGGAAAATGCGTTAAGCCCGCCGGAGCCGAGGGTGAGAAAAACCCGCCGGGCGATCCGGGGCAGCGCCGCCGCCGCCGCCTCAGGGCTTTCCATCTCCAGCCACCTGTCGCCGCCTTTCTTTTCCCAGGGTGGGCGCACCAGCATCAGGCGCGGCACACCCGTGCGCGTACAGGCGTCATAGGCGTTGGCGGAAATGCGCGCGGCGAAGGGGTGGGTGGCGTCCACCACCAGGTCGATGTGTTCGGCCTTGAGGTAATCGCCCAAACCCTTGGCGCCGCCGAAACCGCCAACGCGGGATCCGCCGGGAAGATCGGGCAGGTCCTTGACGCGGCCGGCAAAAGACACGGTAAGGCGGGCCGCGTCGCCGAAGGCCGCGGCGGCTTCACGGGCCAGCCGGGCGGCCTCGAAGGTGCCGCCCAGGATGAGAACGTGTTTAGGCATTGTTGTCTCCGTCATCTTCGTCATCTTCGCCGTTTCCGGCCCGTCCCACCAGGGTTCCCGCCCGGTCGAAGACGGCGACGTCGACCCGGGTGCCGCCGGCCAAGGTCGCCAGCGCCACTTCGCGGGCCCGCGCCGCCACAAGATTTCCCAAAGGCAGGTTTTGCGCCCGCGCCGCGGCCAGCACCTGGGCGGCGGTGTTGGCGCCGACGGCGTCGGCAACGGCGGCATTTCCGGCACCCAACTGGTCCATCATTGCGGCCAGCGCCGCCACGTCGACTTCGGACGCCGACGAATGCAGATAAAGTTCGCCTTGTGAAAGTTTTGCCATCTTGGCGAATCCGCCGGCGAGAGTCAGGCGCCCCACGGGATGATCACGCAGGTATTTCAAAACCCCGCCGGCGAAATCGCCCATTTCGACCATCGCGTCTTCGGGCAGGCCGGTGAGCCGGCGCACGGCGGCTTCCGAGGTACGGCCGGTGGCGGCGGCAATATGGGAAAGGCCAGTGGCGCGGGCGACGTCGATGCCCCGGTGAATGGAATGAATCCAGGCGGAGCAGGAATAGGGCTGGACAATTCCGGTGGTGCCCAACACCGACAAACCGCCGACGATGCCGAGCCGATGGTTGAGGGTTTTTTCCGCCAGGGCTTCGCCGCCGGCAATGGCGATGGTCAGGACCACGTCCGGTGCCACCTGGTGGGCGGCGGCCAGGGCAGTGAGTTCCGCGGTCATCATGGCGCGCGGCGCGGGATTGATGGCGGGCTCACCGACGCTGAGGGCAAGCCCCGGCTTGGTGACGGTGCCGACCCCTTTGCCGGCGCGAAAGACGATCCCGCTGCCCGCTTCCCCCCGGCTGACGGTGACGGCGATTTCGGCGCCATGGGTGACGTCCGGATCGTCACCGGCGTCCTTGATCACCGATGCGGTGGCGTGATCGGCGCCTAACTCCTTATGCGCCAGGGAAAAGGATGGCGTCTGCCCCTGCGGCAGGGTGATGGTGACGGGATCGGGGAAGCCGCCGGTCAGCAACGCCTGGTAGGCCGCCGTGGCGGCGGCGGTGGCGCAGGCGCCCGTGGTCCATCCCTTGCGCAGGGTGTTTTTGAGGCGGTCGTTTTGTGGCCGGTCGGTCATGATTGCAGCTTAGCCTAATCATCCACCGGACCGAAGGGGCCGGTGTCGCCAAGGTGCATCAAGCAGCCCTGTTGATCTTGATCTATTATACCGTCTACTTGTGGAAAAAGGACTAGGGCACGATAGATTTTCCCGGGTGTTCTGAGGCGGCGGCATCGGGTATGATCGCGGGTCGAAACATTCCGGCATCTTCATCTGAAGGGGGATGAACCATGGGGGATCAGGCCCCAGGCAAGGACGAAGGCAAAGGCAAGGCGGCGAAGGTGTCCGACACGGACGCCAAGACGGCTGAGAAAAAAGCCGCGTCCGGCCCCCCGGGCGGCAAGGGCGATAAAAAAACGGAGAAAGAGCCCGATCAAAAGCCAGATGCCAAGAAAGATAAAAAATCCAAACCGGCCGGGAAGAAAAGCTCCAGCGGCTTTGCCGTTCTTGTCGGCGCCATCGTCTTTTTCATCGCCGTCGTCC
>JAOUPW010000582.1 GCA_029879665.1 Rhodospirillales bacterium
GTGTATGTGATGGGCGTCACTAAGAAGTTTTCTTGTAGGGGGGGGTATGAAGCACATCCGCATATGTTGATAAATTCACCAGGGTTGCTGAACGTCCGTACTTGAGGCCCTTCGTGAACCGGGGAAGCTCAAAGCGGACGCCGCCTTGTCGATTGTTCGGGTTACATCGGGGGCGTTGAAGGTGCATTTAGGTGAAACGCCAGGCCTCCGCGCTTCGCAAATTCCCGTCGCAAATACCGGGCCTTCACGGTAGGCTAAATCATACGGCCAATTCGAACAGGGGGGGGAGAACATGGCAACACCAACAACGGAAACGGACCCCAGGGTCCTGCATGCCCGCCGCGCGTGGTTGGCCCGGTTTGTCGCCGGCGGCGTGCCGGCTTCTGATTTCATGGAGGTCACCCAAGGCATCGAGCGGTGGGAGGACTGGTGTTCCGCCTGGTCGGCGCGGGCCGCCATCCACGAAACTGTCGGCCGTCAGGCCCTGGACGACGGCTTTACGCTCAGCGCCGGGCAGCACCTGACCACGGCGGCGGCGTGTTACCACTTCGCCAAGTTTCTCTTCTGCGAATACCCGGACGAAATGAAGACCGCCCATAAAAAGGCGGTGGAATGCCGGACCCTGGCGCTGCACCATCTCGCCCCGCCGGGCGAACGGTTGGAAATCCCTTTCGAAGGCAAGCACCTGTTCGCCAATCTGCGCCGTCCTTCGGGTGCCGACCGTCCGCCGGTGGTCCTCCTCATCCCCGGCATGGATTCCACCAAGGAGGAATTTCATTATGCCGAGCAGTTTTATCTCGAACGGGGCATGGCGACGCTGTCCCTCGATGGGCCGGGGCAGGGCGAGTCCGAATACGATTTTCCCGTCCGCCATGATTACGAAGTGCCCTGCGGTGCGGTCATCGACTGGTTGCAGGCGCGGGGCGACCTGAACGGCGCGCGCATCGGCCTCCACGGCATCAGCATGGGCGGCTATTACGTGCCGCGGGTGGCGGCGTTCGAAAAACGAGTGACGGCGGCGATCGCCAACAGCGGCGCCTACAGCATCCAGTACAATTTCGACCAGCGCCCGGATACGCTGAAGGAAGCCTACCGCATGCGCACCCATTCGGCGACGGTGGCCGAAGCCCGGGAAAAGACGGCGGCCTTCGACCTGGAAGGCGTCGCCGCAAAAATCACCTGCCCCATGTTCGTCATCGCCGCCCTGGAAGACCGCATCACCAGCCCCAAGGACGCGGAGCGGCTGGCGAGTGAAGTCTCCGGGCCGGTGACGCTGCTGCGCCTCGAAGGCGCCAACCACGTCGCCCAGAACCGGGCGCACATGTGGAAAACCCAGGCCGCCGACTGGATGGCGGGACATCTCGGGGCGTAACGCCGGTCCGCGTGCGGGTCAGCTCCCGCCGTCCACGGGCACGAAATCGTAGGTGCCGATTCCCTGCACCACCAGAAAGCGGCACGGCCCATCGTCCTTGCCCGCCACCCGGTGGGGCGTGCCGGCGGGCACGGCGTAGGTTTCGCCCGCCTGCAATTCCCGGCGGGGTTCGTCGCCGTGCATGGCGATGACCATGGGGCCGTCGAGGCAGGTGAAGCTGTCGGAGACGGTTGAATGGTAATGCCAGGGAATTTCCTGACCTTCGCCCAGGGTCAGGATCTGCACGCGAACGTCGGGGGTTTCCGCGATCCATTGCCGGTGGTCGATGGTATAGGGCGCTTTTTTCCGGTCCGTCATTTCAGGTGCCCGTCCAGAAATGCCGTCACATCGGAGAAGTGCTCTTCGCGCACCCGCCAGAACCAGTTGTGGTTGCCCGGGTAGGTGATTTTGGGTTCCAGGGCCATGCCCGCCTTTTTCAAGGCGGGGATCAGGCGGCCCTTGATGCCTTTCAGAATGGCGGCGGTGTCTTCGGCGCCCAGGGTGATCCGCACCGGCGCGGGGATGGCGGCGAAGGCAAGGGCGCGCAGTCCGGTGGTTTTTCCCATGACTCTTTTTCCGGCTCTTCCCGTTTTCCGATAAGGATTTGAGTATAGCCGATCCCACGTGTCGGCGCATCAGGATCGAGGTCACGACTATGGAGATTCCGGAAAATAGCAACAATCTCAAGACAACCGGATTGAAACGGCCTTTGCCCGGCAAGGACTCCCGACAGGATAAGTATTTCAGTAATTCCTCCGGGTTAATATCAGACTTGAACAAAGATTAGGCCTGAAGATTGCGTGTTTTATTAAGGTATGACTCGATGGTGTTGCATCCGCGTG
>JAOUPW010000584.1 GCA_029879665.1 Rhodospirillales bacterium
CAGCCGCGCGATATTCCCGGCCCCTATATAGCGTTCGGGATTCTGTACGAAGAGCTTTTCTTCGTCCATCAGGTCGGGGCGGGTCTTCAGGAAATTCAAATCGGCGGGCCGGCGGTGAACGTTCCAATGGTCCGAAAAGGAAACATGGGACGGATAGAACTTCCCGCCGATCAGGGCGCAGCGCAGTTTGCGGAATACGCCCGGTTCGTAGGGCATCCCCAGATATTCGATGGCGTAGACATCGTTGACGCGCTTCCGGGCCAGCGCGGTCAGCGCATCCGACAGGGCATCCGCGCTTTCAATCAACGGCATGTTCTGGTCGCTATGGGTATCGACGCCGCGCAGTATCAAAGGAAACAGGAACGCATCGCGAATGGCATCAGCCACGGCATTCAGATCTCCGTCCGACAGATCGTAGCGGCGGGTATTCGGAAACCGCATGTCCAGCGCCGCCGGAATTCGCGCCGCATTGATCCGGCGGGTCGTCAGCGCCGTCGGCTCGGGTGCATTGACCACGGGCACGCCCAGATCATCGACGATCTTGCGGATCAACGGGCCATAGCCGAATCGCTCGGCCGTCTCCGCCGTCGCCACATTGTTGTAGACCAGGTCGACCGGGGCGATCCGCCGCGCCGCCTCAAGGGCCTCGGGATGTTCGATCTGAAAATAGTGGAAGGTGAATCGCTCCGCCGGAATCTGGCCGATGAAATTGCCCAGCCCATGCATATGCGGCGCGCTGAGCGGATGCGTGTAGCATCTCGCCCCTATGGACGACAGCACCAGGACGCTCGCCTCGGGCTTTTTCGCCGCCAGCGTCAGGCTGGGAAAGCGCCGCAGGAATTCCGCGGTAATGCGCTCGGCATCGGCGCCGCGCCCCATCATGTGGCAGGCCGCCGACAGGGCGACGGGATATTCCCGGTTCCGGCCGTCCAGGGCGATCGCCTGTTCATAGGCATGCGCTGCGGCCCGGGGGTTGCCCAGTTGAAAATGGCAGCGTCCGGCCATATCGTGCAGCGCCGCCGTGTTGTCGCCGCCGGCGATCAGCCCCTGCACCAGTTCCAGACATTCCTCATGGCGCCCGGCCAGCAAACAAGCGCCGGCCATCCTGTGGCGAATGACCGGCATGTGGGGGGCCAGTTCGCGGGCGCGGCCCAGGGCCTCCGCCGCCTCGTCATTGCGACCCATCGCCAGCAAGAGCACGCCCAGCCCGTAGGCCGCGCCCGAATCGCCGGGGTTGGTCTTGCAGGCCTCCCGGAATTCGTCGAGCGCGCCCTCGGCCCGCCCACCGCCGGCAAGCGCCTTGGCCAGCACATCGCGGTGCGCCAACTGGCCCGGCGCCAGCCCGATGGCCAGCCGGGCATGCTCCCCCGCCTTGTCGAATTCTTCCCTTCGAAGATGGATTCTGGCAAGCAGCCCATGGGCGCGCGGAGTCTGTGGCCGATTCCGCAATACCGCGCGCAACAAGCGCTCGGCCTCGTCCAGCCTGCCGCCCTGGAAGGCGGCCAGTCCCTGTTCCAGCAATTTCCCCGAATCATCCCCGGCGGCGTCCATATCGAATCCTATGCGAGGATGACTGGACGGAGCAAGGTTTTCAGCCTTCGCCTTCCCCCTTCGCGCGTTCGGCCAGGATCCGCGCGCGTTCCTTTTCGATCTCTTCCACGCGTTCGCGCAGGTCGTCGTCGGTGGTGCGCGGGTTGGGGCGGTCGGGGCCGCGCATGGGATCGTCCTTGGCCTCGAACTGGTCGATGACGCGGCAGTCGTCGCACATCTTGATGCGCCGGGCCATGGCGCCGTCGGCGAACATCGGGTTCTTGCCGGAAAGCTTCTCGAAGATATGCTCGATCGAGCTTTTGGTGCCGAAGGGCTTGCCGCAGCGGATGCATTCGAAGGGCTCTTCCTCCTTCAGCACGACGGCGCGGCGGGCATCGCCCGTGAACGCCAGGCGCGGCTCCAGCCGCATGACCGATTCCGGACAGGTGCTGCGGCACAGCCCGCATTGCACGCAGGCCTGTTCGTCGAAGGACAGCTGCGGCTTGTCCGGGTTGTCGCGCAACGCGCCCGTCGGGCAGGCGCCGACGCAGGACAGGCAGAGCGTGCAGCCGGCATCGTCGATGGCGACGCGGCCGAAGGGCGCGCCGTCGGGGAGCGCGATCACGTCCACAGGCGCGGGCGCCGCCTCGTGCAGATGGGCCAGCGCCAGCCCGATCACCGCGCGCTTGCCGCCGACCGCCAGGAAGCCGCCGGGCTTC
>JAOUPW010000583.1 GCA_029879665.1 Rhodospirillales bacterium
GCGGGCTTTATCAAGACCGTCATCGATTGGCGGATCATCTCCGACCGCAACAGCGCCGAGGCTTTCGCCGATGCGCTGTTGAAGGCGCCGCTGACCTACGGCCAGCGCACCTCCATCAGCGATGCCCTCGAATTCGGCGCTGACATGATCGAAACCAACAACATCGAAGGGACACGTCGCGTCATCGACGTCTCCGGCGACGGTCCAAACAATTACGGCCGTCTGGTCAGCACGGTGCGCGATGAAACGGCGGCCAAAAACATCACCATCAACGGCCTGCCCATCATCAACACCCGTGATGAGGGCCAGAGCCGCTTTTACCTGTCCGATCTGGACAAATATTACCGGGGTTGCGTTATCGGCGGGACCGGCGCCTTTTACGTGGTCGCCCGGGATTTTGCCGATTTCGCCCGCGCCATCCGTAAAAAACTGATTTTCGAAATCGCCGGCCTTTCTCCGCGCTCCGCCTCAATCTTCACGCGCGCCGGGTCCGCGCCCATTATCAAGGCGTCGTATCAATCCGCCATGGGCTACGTATATGAAAAAGGCTGTGATATCGGCGAACGCATGCGGCAGAGGTATTGGGACGATTCGGACGATCCGTAAGCCCGCCCGGCATCGATCAACAAGAATTTACCCGCTCCTCGGTTGATCTCAGGGACGGGATTGACTAGCGTGATGCCTGGATCATTCAGTATTGAAAAATAGAGGGGGGATGCGGCAATGAACGGCAAACCGGCGGGAATGGAATACAACAACCAGCGTTTCAAGGTTCATCATTACAATTTCGACTTGTTCGTCGGCCCCGCCGCCGGAGAACAGCTCAAGGATTTCCCCCTCACCGATCTTGAAACCGGCACTCAGGTGAAGCTGTCGGATTTCCACGGCAAGTGGGTGGTGCTGGAAACCGCATCCTCCACGTGTTCCATGTACACCAAAAACATCGGAGAGATGGAGGCAATGGCGGCGGAATTCCCGGATGTGGAATTCGTCGTTGTCTACGTGCGCGAAGCCCATCCCGGCGAGCGGCTGCACCAGCACCGCAACATGGACGAAAAAATTAAGGCGGCGAAATTGTTAAAGCCTAGATACGGCGAATACCGCCGGGTGCTGGTCGATTCCCATGGCGGCGATTTTCACCGCGCCTACGGCTCCATGCCCAACGTGCTGTACATCATCCGTCCCGACGGCACCGTCCATTTCCGATGTAACTGGGCCGCGCCGCAATTGGTGCGCGAAGCCCTCAACGACCGTGAAAACCTGCATACCCTGGAAAATGCGGATATGCTTGCGCTTCGGGCCAGCCGTAAGAAGTACAACATGATCCGCACCATGTGGACCGGCGGCTTTATCGCGCTGTTCGACTTCTTCAGGGGGCTTCCGCACGTGGTTGCCAAGCACAAGCTGGTGGACGATTATTACAACAAGCACGGGCGTTTCAAGAATCAGCCGGACGCGCAGCCGGGCGAATAACCGCCTTATCCTCTAAGCGTTTTCCACTGCTGCCTGCGTTTGACGGCTGGCCAGGGCCGCCAGCACCGAGGCGGCGGCGGCATATCCCAGGCAGAGCAGGGCAAGGGTTTCAATCGAGAGTCCGCCGTCGATCAGCCAGCCGAACAGGAACGGTGAAGTCGCGCTTGCCAGCACGGTGACCGCGTGGGTGACCGAGCGGATGGCGCCCAAATGGGTGACGCCATACACCTCCGCCCAATAAGCGCCGAAGATGGTGTAAAAACAGCCGACGCCGACGCCGAGCAGGACCATGACCGCAGGCGCGCTCAGCGGATGGGCGGTGGTGGCGAGCAGGATCATGGCGAAACCAAAGGGGATCAGAAAAAAAGGAGTCAGGCGGCGGGCGTTGAGCCGGTCGAGCACCGGTCCGAGCAGGAATGAGGTCAGCATGGAAATTCCGGCGTAGGCGAAAAACCACGACGCGAACCACGTCAACGTCCAACCCTTGGATGCGGCCAGATGAACCTGATGAAAAATAAACCCGGTGAACAGGATGGTCGGCGCCGTGAAGGCGGGCAGGATCAGGTAAAACCGGCGGTCGTGCAGCACCTTGCCGACGGTAAACTCGCCGTCGGTTGAAACCGCACGCACTTTGGCGTGGTGGGCGGTAAACGCGCGGTGGCGGTCGCCATGCCCGCGCAGCAGCCACAGCACCAACCCCGGCAGCAGGACCAGATAGGCGATGCCGACGGCGGTCCAGGCCTGGCGCCAGCCGAGACCTTCCATCAACGCCACCC
>JAOUPW010000585.1 GCA_029879665.1 Rhodospirillales bacterium
GGAAGTCGGCCTCTATCTCTCGCCGGGCAAGGACGCGCGCCTGCACATCACCCGGTCCTGGGAACGGGGCGAACCGGTCCAGGTGGCCGCGGCCTGGGGCGTCGATCCGTTGTACATGGTGCTGGGGTCGCAGACCTTTCCCAAGAACGTTTCCGAATACGAATTCATCGGCGGCATCAAGGATCAGGCCGTTCCGGTAGTGAAGGGAAAAACCACGGACCTTCTTATTCCGGCTAACGCCGAAGTGGTGATCGAAGGCGTCATCCGCCCGGGGTCGGTCAAAACCGAAGGACCGTTCGGCGAATTCCCCGGTTATTACGGCCGGCCCGAAGCCGGCTGTCCTCTGGTCGAGGTCACTGCCGTTCATTACCGTTCCGATCCGGTGCTTACCAACGCCTTGATGGCGGACTATCCGTCGTGCGAACAGAGCGGCTTTTTCTCGGTGATCCGCTCGGCCAAGATCTGGGAGGATCTGGACAAGCTCGGCATACCCGGAATCAAGGGAGTTTATGCCCATCCGGCGGCAGCGGGCGGTTTCGGCATGACCGTTATCAGCCTGGAGCAACGCTACGCCGGTCATGCGGCACAGGTTCTGGCTCTGGCGGCGCAGGTTCCCGGCGGCGCCTATTACACCAAGTGGATCATTGCCGTTGAAGATGATATCGATCCGACCAACATGGACGAGGTGATCTGGGCCATGGCCAGCCGATGCAGCCCGACTGATGATATCGATATTCTTCGCAACACCTGGAGCACCTGGCTGGATCCCACGCTCAATCCTCCTGAAAACCGGCCCTACGGTTCTAAGGCGTTGATCAATGCCTGCCGGGAGCACCGCCACCTGCCGGTGTTTTCCAAACGGACCACGCTGCGTAAAAATATTTACGACGATGTCGCGGCGCGCTGGCGAAAACTTGGACTGCCGGGCGAGGCCCCGAAAGTCAGGGCCTTCGAGAAGGAAAGCAAATCCGTCTACCACGAAGTGGGCGGCTTCGAGCCGGGCAAGCAGCCGGGGGAAGACAAGGATTGAGGTTAATTCCGGACATCGTCTGATAAAGCCGCACCGTTACAATTCCGGATGCTCCACGGGCAAGCCGGCCGCTTTCCATTCGGGATAGCCCTCTTCAAGCCGGCGCGCCCTGAAGCCTTTCTTGCGCAATTGGGCGACCGCTTCGAATGACAGGACACAATAGGCGCCCCGGCAGTAGGCGATAACCTCGTGATCCTTGGGTAAATCCTTGAGCCGTTTGCCAAGATCCGAAAGTTGAATGTTGACGGCGCCGGGCAGGTGTCCGGCCGCGAATTCGCCCGGCGGCCGCACGTCCAATACCGTCACCAGGCCGTCCTTGGCCCGGCGCAGAAGTTCCTCACGCGACAGGGCCTCCATGCCGTCCCGGGTGCGGAAGTACCCGGCAAGGACGCGCTCGACTTCGGCGTTGTGGCGCTCGGCCGTGCCGCGCAATGCGCCGAGCAAATCCACCACATCGTCCCCGGACAACCGATAGAAAACATGCACGCCGTCCTTTCTGGCATCCGCCAAGCCGACCCGGCGCAGCAGCAGCAGATGGTGGGACGTGTTGGCGATGCTGTGGCCCACCAGGTCCGCCAGGGCTTCGACGCTGCGCTCTCCCTGGCCCAGGTGCTCCATCAATTCCAGGCGGACAGGATGGCTCAACGCCTTGGCGACGCCCGCCAACTGTTCGAATAATTCCGCCTTGGGACCCGGGTTTGACACTTCGGAGATTGTCCATTCTTAATCAAACTATAGTTTGAATAATATGAAGGGGTGCGGAAGTCAATAATTGCTTAAAAACAATATTTTTAGCCATTTGCTTGGGCTTGACGGATAACGCCAATCAGCCTACTATTCAAATAATCATTTGAATAGTAGGCTGGATATGGCCATGGCGCTTAAGGGGCTGAGATATGTGCTGTTGCTGAGCCTGGTTGCGGCCACCATCTGGGTGGCGGCGGGGGCCCGTACGGACGCGGCGTCTGATACGGTTTCCCCGCTTCCCGGCGAAAACCTGTGCATCCATCGTTCCGGGTCCTGATGGGCAAAGCGGGGAAATAGATGACGCAGGCATCAACGGCACCGAACATTCCGAGGTCGCCCCGAAACGCCGGCCCATCCCGCCAGGATTCCATGCCCAGCCACTACTCGACGGGGGTGCGGGCTTTGTCCATGCTGGCCTTCACTTATGTCGCCTTCGCCTTCATCAACGGACGGATGCTTCACTGGTTC
>JAOUPW010000586.1 GCA_029879665.1 Rhodospirillales bacterium
GGTCTCGGCGGCGACGATCTGGTGCATGATATCCTGAACAGCCTGCCGGGCGGTGCTGTCGGCGCGATGGTTGCGGTTATGCTGGTTATGTTCGTGCTGGGATTTTTCCTCGATTTTATCGAAATCATTTTTGTCGTGGTTCCCATCGTCGCCCCGGTGCTGCTCAAGATGGACATCAATCCCGTCTGGCTGGGCGTGATGATGGCCATGAACCTGCAGACTTCCTTCCTGACGCCGCCCTTCGGATTCGCCCTGTTCTACCTGCGCGGAGTCGCGCCAAAGGAAGTCACCACCATGCACATTTACAAGGGCGTTGTGCCGTTTGTTCTGATTCAGGTCGTTGGGCTTCTTCTTCTCAGCGCGTTTCCGCAGATTGCCACCTGGCTGCCGAAGGTGGTGTTCGGTTAGGGCCTCAATTGCAGGGCCCTAACCGCGCACACATTTTTTCGGGCTTTTCCGCGCTCTGATGAAGGGCGTCCTCAGCCCAGCTTTGCCTTGAAGAATTCGACCGTGCGGCTCCAGGCCAGTTCCGCCGAGGCCTTATCGTAACGGGGCGTGGTGTCGTTATGAAAGCCGTGATTGACGTCCGGGTAGATATGGGCCGTGTATTCCTTGCCCTGGGCCTTGAGGGCTTTCTCATAATCCGGCCAGCCCTTATTGATGCGCTGATCCAGGCCGGCATAATGCAGCAACAGCGGCGCCTTGATCTTGGCCACGTCCTGGGGTTTAGGCTGGCCGCCGTAAAAGGGCACCGAAGCGGCGAGGTCGGGCAGGCGCACGGCCATGGCGTTGCAAACACCGCCGCCGTAGCAGAAACCAACGACCCCGATTTTGCCGTTGGAACTGGCGACCGACTTGAGATAGTCGTAAGCCGCGATGAAATCTTCCACCAGCTTGCCCTTGTCCAGCTTTTTCTGCATTTCCTTGCCTTCATCGTCGGTGCCGGGATAACCGCCCAGCGGCGTCAGGCCGTCCGGCGCCAGCGCCGTGAAGCCGGCGACGGCAACCCGCCGGGCAACGTCGGCTATATACGGGTTGAGGCCCCGGTTTTCATGGACGACGACGACCCCGCCCCGCTTGCCGCCGCCGGCGGGATGGACCAGATAGCCCTTGATTTTTCCATGGCCCTTGGGCGAATCATATTCAATGTGTTCCCCCTTGATGCGCGGGTCGGCTTCATCGACCTGCTTGGCAAATGCGTAATTAGGAGACAGGGTTTCGAGCAACACCGCGGCGGTGACGCCGCCGACGGCGAATTTCGCGGCGCGATCGAGAAATTCCCGACGTTGAATAATTCCGTGGGCGTAGCGGTCATAGAGGTCGAGAAGTTCCTGATCGAATTCGTTGGCTTTTTTGCGTTCCATGTTGAAAAAGTCTCCAAAAATAGGTGTTTACTTGCCCCGGCGCGATGGTAGGGCAGGCCGGAAATTCCAGGCAATTCAAATTCCAGTGATCATAAAGGAGTATGCCGATTGCATTCCCCCGTTGACCCTGAGACCGTGCGCCGGCGGGAACTCCCCCTACCCCGCGTGTTCGCGCAGGAAAGCTTCCATGCGGGTGGCCAGGTCCACCGGCGTTTCCTGCATGGGATAGTGCCCCGCGTTGGGGATCACTTCCATGCGCGCCTTTGGCAGCCAGGCAAGATAGGTCTGTTTCATCACCTCCGCCGTAAAGGCCGGGTCATGTTCGCCGACCAGCACCAGGACGGGAAGGTCCAGGCCTTTGACCTCGTCCTCGAAGCCGGTCTTGGCGAAGGCGGTGAAATAATCGGCATAGGCGTTGCGGGTAGTGGTTTCCCGGGACTGACGGACCCTCAAATCAAGCCAGACGCCGGACAACCGGTTACCGGTGGTAAAATCGAGAATAAAGCGCCGCTTTTCGTCGCTGTCGGCGGCGCCGCTGAACAGCGCCTCGCTTTCGGCATCCAGGTCCAGCGCTTTGGCCGGCACCGGGGTTACCGCGATACCGCTCTTGACCCGGCCGGGAGCATCCAGCGCGACCCGCTGCATGGCCTTGCCGCCCATGGAATGACCGAAGACATGGAAGCGATCCCAGCCCAGGTGGTCGGCGAGACCGATGGCATCGGCGGCGATTTCGGCCATGCTGTGTTCGCCCGTCATGTCCTTGGACAATCCGTAGCCCCGGTAATTCATGAAGGCATAGGTAAAGGTTTCGGTATCCAGATAGGGAAACATCGGCTCGTAGACCGAATGGTCGCCGAACCAGCCGTGCAAAATGATCAC
>JAOUPW010000587.1 GCA_029879665.1 Rhodospirillales bacterium
CATGGAGGGGCTCTTGATCAGAATGCCGCGGGTGGCGAGGTCATCGACCAGAGCGCGGCCACGCCAGTGCTTCAGGGCCTGATGACGGCTCATGGCGCGGCCGGCGCCATGACAAGCGGACCCGAAGGCGTGGGTGAGGCTGTCCCGGGCGCCGGTGAGAACATAAGACGCCGTGCCCATGCTGCCGCCAATGAGAACCGGCTGTCCCGCTTCGCGCAGGGCCTCGGGGATGTCGGGGTGTCCGGGGCCGAAGGCCCGGGTCGCCCCCTTGCGGTGGACGAACAGGTTTTTTTCCTTCCCGTCGATCGAATGGGTCTCTTCCTTGCAGGTGTTGTGCGAGACGTCATACAGCAGCCGGAGGTCGGCCTTGGGCAGGATGCGGCCAAAAACCTCGCGTGCCAGATGGGTAATGATTTGGCGGTTGGCCAGCGCGCAGTTAATGGCCGCGCGCATGGCGCCGAGGTAGCTTTGCCCGGTTTGGGAACGGATGGGCGCACAGGCAAGTTCCCGGTCGGGCAGGGTGATGCCGTGCTCGGCGGCGGTGACCGCCATCTCGCGCAGATACTCGGTGCCGATCTGATGGCCGAGGCCGCGCGATCCGCAATGGATGCTGAGGACGGCATCTCCTTCCGCGAGGCCGAAGGCGCGGGCGGCATCGTTATCATAGATGGCGGTGACGCGCTGGACTTCCAGATAGTGGTTGCCGGAACCGAGGGTGCCCATTTCCTTTTTCTGGCGTTTCTTGGCGTGGTCGGACACGCATTCGGGCCGGGCACCGGCCATGCACCCGTGCTCTTCAGTGTGATCGAGATCGGCTTTGTTTCCCCATCCCCGTTCCACCGCCCAGGCGGCGCCGCCCATGAGCATGGTATCCATGTCGGCGGGATCGAGAGTGATTTTTCCCTTGCTGCCGACGCCGGCCGGGATATGAATGAAAAGAGCTTCCGCCAGTTTCTCTTTGGCCGCTTCGATGTCGGCGCCGGTCAGGCCGGTCAACAAGGTGCGCACCCCGCAGGAAATATCGAAGCCGACACCGCCGGCGGAAATCACGCCCCCCGCGTCCGCGTCGAAGGCGGCAACGCCGCCGATGGGAAAGCCGTATCCCCAATGGGCATCGGGCATGGCATAAGAGGCCTTGACGATGCCGGGCAGGGTGGCGACGTTGACCGCTTGTTCCACGACCTTGTCGTCCATGTCACGGATCAGGGCGGCGTCGGCGAAGATGACGGCGGGCACCCGCATGTTGCCGGTTGCCGGAATCTTCCATTCGTAATCGTGAACCTGTTTAAGCCGCGAAAGATCCATTTAAAAAGCTCCTAGACATCCACCACGCATTGCGCGGTCCAGCCATCGGTGTCGTTGCCTCTGACCGCAAGCTCGGTGAAAGTCGCGCCCTTGACCTCCACCGCCGGAGCGTGGCGGGCACGGTCAACCTTTTCGCCCCAGGCCGTGGCCTGGAGCCGGTCCCCGGTAATCCTGACCTGGAACTTCCCGAACAGCATGCTCCGGGTCGCCATCTCGAAGATCAGCGCATTGAGCCAGTCGAGAAGTAGGATTTCGACATCCGGCGCTTCGCAGGTCACTTCGACCGGTATCCCGGGGCGGATGTTCTCCGGCTTGGCGATCACGGCGGTCAAGGCCAGGGCGGCTTCCTCGAAGGCGGCGGCGAGACCGGGGCCCGAACCCCGGACACCGATGTCCGCGCCGTGGGGGAAATGTTCCCAGTTCCGGGTGGCCATGGCCTGAACTTCCCTCCGGCGCAAGGATGACAATGGAACGTTCCGCCGCCTGATCGGTTCCGCCAGCAACCTGACTATTATACAACATTCCAGACGGCATGTTATCGCATTTAGCTGAAATGCGGATTGATTTGTCCGGCTCCGGGGGCTTTTATGGTCCCTGAACCGCCTTCAACCCGGAAAGGGAAATGACGACAATATGAAAACGACAGGCACTCAACGGACGGGAGGGCGGATGATTGTCGAGTCCCTCCTGGGGCACGGCGTCGATACCGTTTTCTGCGTTCCCGGTGAAAGTTATCTGGAAATCATGGACGCGCTTTATGATGTCTCCGGGGATATCCGCCTGATTTCCTGCCGTCATGAACACGGTGCCTCCAACATGGCCGAAGCCTACGGCAAACTGACGGGGCGTCCGGGAGTCTGCATGGTGACGCGGGGCCCGGGCGCGTGCAACGCTTCCATCGGGGTGCACACCGCGAAGCAGGATTCAACGCCCATG
>JAOUPW010000588.1 GCA_029879665.1 Rhodospirillales bacterium
CTGTCCGGTGCTTCCGAAGCCAGTGGCGGCGAGCCCTTCATTTTTCTCTTCACCGTCTTCGTGCTGGCGTGCTTCATCGGCTTTTACGTGGTCTGGAGCGTGACCCCGGCGCTGCATTCGCCGCTGATGAGCGTCACCAACGCCATTTCTTCGGTGATCATCGTCGGCGGCCTGCTGGCGGTGGGTCCGGCAGACGGCGACACCTTCGCCAAAGTCATGGGATTTCTTGCTGTGATGCTGGCTTCCGTCAACATCTTCGGTGGTTTCACCGTGACCAACCGCATGCTCGCCATGTTCAAGAAGAAAGATAAAAAAGTGGGGGCCTCGTCATGAGCGGAACTATTACAGGCTACGCCTACCTGATCGCCGCCGTCTGCTTCATCATGGCCTTGCGCGGGCTGAGTTCTCCGGAATCGGCGCGCCAGGGAAATCTCTACGGCATCGTCGGCATGGCCATCGCCATCATCACGACCCTGATGGACCCCAGCGTCGGCAGCTTCGGCTGGATCGTCCTGGCGATCGTCATCGGCGGCGCCGTCGGCGCCGTGGTCGCGAAAAAAATTGAAATGACGGCGCTGCCGCAACTGGTCGCCGCTTTTCACTCTCTGGTCGGCCTGGCGGCCGTGTTCGTGGCCGCCGCCGCCTTTTACAACCCGGAAGCCTTCGGCATCGGCAAGGTGGGGGAAATCCACCCCGGTTCCCTGGTGGAAATGTCGCTCGGCCTGGCCATCGGCGCGATTACCTTCTCCGGCTCGGTGATCGCGTTCGCCAAGCTGCAGGGCGTGATGTCGGGTAATCCCATCACCTTTCCCGGCCAGCACAAGCTGAATGCCATCATGGGCATCTCCATCGCGGTTCTGGTCGTGATGCTGGTGTTGACGGAATCGACAAGCGTATTCTGGCTGCTGGTAATCCTGTCCTTCGCCATCGGCTTCCTCATCATTATTCCCATCGGCGGCGCCGACATGCCGGTGGTGGTTTCCATGCTCAATTCGTATTCGGGCTGGGCGGCGGCGGGTATCGGCTTCACCCTTTCCAATGTTGCGCTGATCATCGTCGGCGCCTTGGTCGGGTCTTCCGGCGCCATCCTCAGCTACATCATGTGCAAGGGCATGAACCGTTCCATCTTCAACGTGCTGCTGGGCGGCTTCGGCGGCGACACTGCGGCGGCGGCCGGTGGCGGCGGCGGCGACAAGAACGCCAAGTCGGGCTCGGCGGACGATGCCGCCTTCATCATGAAGAACGCGTCGAAAGTCATCATCGTGCCCGGTTACGGCATGGCGGTGGCCCAGGCCCAGCACGCGGTGCGCGAAATGGCCGACATGCTCAAGGCCGAAGGGGTTGATGTTTCCTACGCCATCCACCCGGTGGCCGGGCGTATGCCCGGGCACATGAACGTGTTGCTGGCGGAAGCCAACGTGCCCTATGACGAAGTTTTCGAGTTGGAGGAAATCAACCACGAATTTTCCACCGCCGATGTCGCCTACGTGATCGGCGCCAACGACGTCACCAACCCGATAGCCAAGACCGATCCGACCAGCCCCATTGCCGGTATGCCGATCCTGGATGTGGAAAAGGCGGCGACGGTGCTGTTCGTCAAACGTTCACTGTCGCCGGGGTATGCCGGTGTCGACAATCCGCTGTTCTATTCCAACAACACCATGATGCTGTTCGGCGACGCCAAGAAGATGACGGAACAGATCGTCCAGGCGTTGGGGTAAATTCCCAGCGGAAATTTGTAATTCAAATGGCGGGGCCTTTGGGCCCCGCTTTTTTTTGTATTTCTTGATTGTTATTCGTGGATTCCATCTCCGGAAATACCACGATTATTATAGGGTTTTAGGTTCCCGCACACGGATATTTGCAAAGGAACGGCTTGTATCCGCCCCTTCGTATCCCCAATTGCAAATTGATGATATTTCGCAATCCTCTGATCCCAGGCGAACAAGCGGTGGCATTTCCAATGCGTTTTTTCCGAACCAAATACGCCCTCATCGCCGGTGTCTTGATCGCCGCCATCGCGACCGCGACCCTGTGGATTTTCAGCAACATGCTTGACCAGGCGCGGAAGACGATTTCCGACAATCTTCACGCCGTTCACCGGAGCGTCCATGAATCCCTGGGCGAATGGATGGAACGCCAAAAATGGGGGGCGTCCCTCTGGGCGTCGAACGAGCAGTTGGTCGGACTCACTGAATCGCTGCTGGCAACCTCCGCGCGGAAGGAAGACTTATCCACCG
>JAOUPW010000589.1 GCA_029879665.1 Rhodospirillales bacterium
CCATCGAGATGCGTCAGGCGCCGTTTTTCGGCTGGATCAAGGACCTCTCGGCCAAAGACCCGACATCGATTTGGAACTTGTTCGGCCTGATTCCGTGGGAACCCGCGCTTTACCTGCCCGATATGGTCAACATCGGCGCCTGGCCGTTGATCATGGGTCTTTCCATGTTCCTGCAGCAAAAGCTGAACCCGCAGCCGGCGGACCCAATGCAGGCCAAGATTTTTATGTTCCTCCCGATCATGTTCACCTTCATGTTGGCGCCGTTCCCGGCGGGCCTGGTGGTCTACTGGGCGTGGAATAACTCGCTTTCCATTCTGCAGCAATGGGTCATCATGAAGCGCATGGGGGTTAAGATTTAGAGCAAATCCCGAGCGGGCCGGTTCGGTTTGCGACGACGTATTTGCGTTAATATCAAGACAGAGTTTTGAACCCCCCTGACGGTGGGCGGTTGACATGAACAATCCGACGAACGAAATCGATGCCCTTGAATACGGTCGCTGGCTGTTTGCACAGCAATGCGCATTCGTCATGGGGGCGGCGGAACTTGAACAAATTCCCGATCACAGCCTTGTGGAAGTTGCCTTCGCCGGACGGTCCAACGTCGGCAAGTCGAGCCTGATCAATGCCCTGACCGGCCACAAGGCCCTGGCCCGGACGTCCAATACCCCGGGACGGACGCAGCAGATTAATTTCTTTCTTCTCGGCGAACTGCTGATGCTGGCGGACCTTCCCGGATATGGCTACGCTCGCGCCCCCAAGAGCGATGTCGCCAAGTGGACGGAACTGGTCAATGCCTACCTCAAGGGACGGACTCACTTGAGAAGGGTCTGCCTTTTGATCGATAGCCGTCACGGCCTCAAGGATTCGGACAGGAGCGTGATGGACATGCTGGACGAAGCCGCCGTATCCTATCAGGCAGTTCTGACCAAGTGCGACAAGGTCAAGGGGGTTGAATTGGCTAAAATTACGGCATCTGTAAAAGACGAACTCGCCGCCCGCCCCGCGTCCCATCCCGACATCATCGCCACCAGTGCCGCGAAGGGATTGGGAATTTCGGAACTGCGCGCGTTGCTGGCGGCGCTGGCGGCTGACCAGCGAGTAGGGTAAGATTTTTGTCATGAGCAAGAAATCGGACAAATCAAAAGAAGAATGGATCGCCCAGACCAAAACCTTGTCTGAGGCGCTGCCGTATATGCGGCATTATTCCGGCGAGACCTTCGTCATCAAATATGGCGGCAATGCCATGGGCGACGGCGAGCTGGCGGACCACTTCGCCCGCGATATCGTGCTGCTGCGTCAGGTCGGCATCAATCCCATCGTCGTCCATGGCGGCGGGCCCCAAATCGACGAAATGCTGAAAAAGCTGAACATCGAAAGCAACTTCATCGATGGTCTCCGGGTTACCGACCAGCAAACCGTCGACGTTGTCGAAATGATCTTATCGGGATCGATCAACAAACAAATCGTAACCTCGATCAATTTCGCAGGGGGATTTGCCGTCGGGCTGTCGGGAAAGGACGGCCACCTGATCGAAGCCGAAAAACTTCATCGCACCAAACGTGACCCTGATTCAAATATCGAAAAAGTCTTGGATCTGGGCCTGGTCGGAGAACCTTCGATCATCACGCCGCATATTCTGGATTTTTTTGAACAATCCGATATTACGCCCGTCATCGCCCCCATCGGATTCGACAAGGACGGCAACACACTTAACATCAATGCCGACACGGCTGCCGGTGCCATCGCCGGTGCCGTTGCCGCCAAACGGTTATTGATGCTTACCGATGTCGTCGGCGTCCTGGACGGCAACGGCGAATTGATCGAACGGATGACCGACGCCGAGGCCCGGGAACTGATCGATAACGGCACCATTCAGGGCGGCATGATTCCCAAGGTTGAAACCTGCCTCAAGGCCATCGAGGACGGTGTCGAAGGAGCCGTCATTATTGACGGCAGGGTTCCCCACGCTATCCTGCTGGAACTTTTTACCGAACACGGCGCCGGTACGTTGATCGAATCGGATTGAGTTTCGGCTTCATCAGACCGGCCCGGAAACCCGCTTCGCACCCTTCAAATTAATTCAATCCTGCCGGGAAGCGCGCTAGCTCTCAACCCGACAAATCCTTGAAAAAATCCAGCTGCCAGGCCATTTCCTCTTCGCTCAGGGGAAATCCGCCTCCGGGGGCGGCATGAATAATATCCCGGGGCTGAAGGCGGATCAGATTTCGTTGCAATT
>JAOUPW010000590.1 GCA_029879665.1 Rhodospirillales bacterium
TCGCTGAAGCATTTGACAAGCGAAGACTTCTCACCTTTTTCACGAACCGGGAACTGGGAACGGATACACCGATGGTTTTTTTGGCCCCCCGCGACGTCGCCACATGTATCCCCACCACCCGGAAAGTTCCCTGATCATAAGTGAAAATTGGCGCACCGGAGTCTCCGGAAATGGCGTCACAGGCATGGGCGATCAATTCAACGTTAGGAAGAAAACCAAGTAGATCGCAATTCAGATGAGAGGAAAGAACATGCTGGAGATCGCGGCTATATCCAGCTTGCACGGTAACTATCCGCGTCTTTCCGCCGGGGCCGTTGGGAAACATAGCCGCGGTGACGGGCGCGACGCCCAGATATCCGGCGATGGCGCCAAGATCCTTTGCAAGAACGAGTACCGCCCAATCATCCCGTGAGCGGGATATTTTTCCCGTCTTTCCCCGGTAAATATAATCCGGCGCGAGATGAACCTCGAGGGCGGAAGAATGGGCGATATACGTACCGCGCTGATAGCCTGCGACGAAATGGAGCCCTTGAGCAGGCATGAAGTTCCTGGTTTCCCTGTTCCACAGACAATGCGCCGCCGTCAGCACCAGACGAGGACCGATCAGGGTTCCGGTGCAGAACCCTCCCGGCTTGTTAACCCGGCCGATGGCGCTCCAGGGGTACTCATCCGCCGTCACGGTCAACCTATTATCTTCGCCCTTGATCCCTTCAAGGGAGAATTTTCCGGCCTGAACCGATAATGACGCCAGCAGAACAGTAACCCCGGCAACCATGCCAATTATCACAGATCCGGGCTTGATGCCGATAATTGAGGCAAATTTAGGCTTCATGGCATAGGGTATCCCTGTTCGTTCGAAAACCTGCCGACCGTGCTGCCACGAGGCCTGCCAGGCCTTCAAAGACTATCCTATCCGCCCGCACCGCCCAAGCGGGAGAATCGACCTGATTTCAGGGAGAAAATCGCTTCCGACTGGCATGACATTTGACTAATTTTCCCGTATTGTTCCCCCCGGTGGAGGGGTGAACCCAGACAATATATAGAACCGATCTGACTCGAACCAAATCAGGACCCGAGCTACAATCCGAATGCCCATATTAAAAAAACTTAAAATCGTTTTTCTCGAGAATGGGCCGGCAAATCCGGACCTTATTCCAAAACTATTGCAGATGCTAAAAGGCACCCCCATTCAGCTGCATAAGGTCACATATGATGAAAAAATGATGAAGCGGGTGGCGGCGGAACGGTATGACCTGACTCTTCTCCATTTTGAAAAACTTGATGATCTCGCAAAAACAATCCTAGAGGATCTATACAACAGGGTGATCTGGCGGCCGATAATCGTCATCTTCGATAAAGGCAGCGAAGGAGATTTCGAAGAAGCCATTAGGATCGGCGCCGATGACTTCCTGCTGACGGCGGAAATGGATGTCAAAACTCTTGTACGTTCCATGATTCTAGCCATTGAACGGACCAACAGATCCCGGGCGAGATCGGGATTGCCGTCAAACCGGGAACTTCGCACCACTTCCGACAGTATTATGGACCGGCTTCCGATGGGGGTTCTCTTGGTCAACTGGAATGGCCAGGTAATGCTGATCAACCGAAAGGCTCAGGAAATCGCGGCTATGAAAGACGGCTTTCAGGTAGACGCAGAAGGCCGTTGCCTCACCAATAAGCGTGAAGAAACCCAGGCCCTATACAAACTGATCAAACAGACGGCAGAGCCTTCGGATGATGCAGTTGATACCGAATTTTCTCTATCCCTGACCCGGCCTTCCATGAAACAACCCTTGGTTCTTCTCGTTACGCCGGTGGGCGGGAGTGGGACGGAAAAGCGATCCGGCGGCGCCGCGATCTTTATCAGCGATCCCGAAGATGCCGCCGAAATATCGAATGAAGTCCTTACCCATCTTTACGGATTGACCAATGCCGAAGCACGGGTCGTCATCGGCTTGTCACAGGGAAAACGACTTGAAACCCTGTCGGAAGAGCTGGGGGTCACCATCAGCACCACCCGCCATCAGCTCAAGCAGATCTTCCGGAAAACCGATACCACCCGACAGTCTGAACTGATCAAACTAATATTAACCGGTCCTGCCGCCATCCGTGGCAATGAACAAGCAAAAAAAAGGGAAGAAACGAAGCCCGTCAAAAAAACCCGCCGCTAGCTTGCTTCCTCGTTTTAGCGAGCTCCCGCCAAGAAAAAACCCAAAAGAAACAAGACTTCACC
>JAOUPW010000591.1 GCA_029879665.1 Rhodospirillales bacterium
ACCTTTCCGTCTCCAATTAACTACGTAAGGCGCCGCTTCCAATTTCCGTTGGAGGCGGCGCCCGTTTCGCCGTTGCCGTCGCGACATTCAACGGCCGTCCGGCGAACCGAAGGAAAGGGTGGATCGATCCGCCGTTATTCCTTCGACAGCAAAAATACGACGAACTATACAATCAATTGCGCGATATGCCGTGCCGTTAGCGATCTTGCGCATCAGCCTACGTGTGGCCTCGCACCATCGCATCAGCAAAACAACCCATGAACATGCGACTGTGACGGAAGGAACGCCCATGGCCAAAAAACCAAATTACCAGTTCGATCGCTTCGAGCGGGATCGTCAGAAAGCCGCGAAAAAGGCTGAACGCCTGAGCGCGAAAAAGGCAAAGGCAGCCGAAAAAAAACGGGAGGAAACCCCGTCTCCCCCCGCCGACGCACTTGAGGATTGACTCGGTGGTTCTGCCTACAATTTGGCACGCACGCCAGGAAAAAATTTCCACCCGTGATTCCTCGATCTGAAATATAGGATTAGCAAAATGTCGAAGTCAGTAAAATCAAGAGCCGAGGAACAGTTCACCGCGACCCAAAAGAAAGACGAACTGGCCCTGAAAGAAAAGGAAAAGGCGGAGCAGGAGAGAGCGAAGCACGTGTCGGATCTTAAAGAGCTTCGCCTGGCTAAAGAGGCGGCCGATAAGATAATCGCCGATGAAGCCGAAGCGGCAAAAGTCGCCGCCAAGAATAAAAAGAAAAAGAAGTAATAACGTTAGAGAAAGTTCCAGAGCGGATCAATCCGTTCCACGATGATGCGTTTGCGTAAATTCCGAGTTAGCGTAAACGATGTGCTGGAACATTTATGCTGAACGGGAAATGCTCTAACCTCAGGCCCACGGACGTTAATCGTAACAGCTGTATGGGCGTCTACCGTCAGTAGTGTATCATATCTGAAAAGCGATCATGACATCGGTAGTGGATAGCAAGGTGTTTGGCACGTTGGCCGAAGAAACCGCGAGCGCCGCAATTCAAGCGGTGGGAACGGTGATCAGCGTTTTTGGGCTGGTGGTCATCATTGATCTAGCGATTCCCTACGGGGCCTTGTCTGTCGCAAGCGTGTCCGTCTATGGCGGGACCCTCGTTCTGGCTTTTTTGGCTTCGGCGCTTTACCACGGGGTCCGGCACGTTCAGGCCAAGCACATCCTTCGTACCATTGACCACTGTGCCATCTATCTCCTGATCGCCGGAACCTACACACCGGTTGCCCTGCTTCTTCTCGGGGATCATTCGGGTATGGCCTTGATGGCGACCGTCTGGGGGCTGGCTGTAACGGGGATCATCCTTCGCATCGTATCGCCGCGCCGCCTGTTGAAATTGCAAACCGGCCTTTACCTGGTGCTTGGCTGGCTCATTCTTGCCTGGAGCCGGCCTGTTTTCGGAAGCCTTGGTTTTTCGGGAACCGGGTTATTTGCCGCCGGTGGTCTTGCCTATTCCTCAGGCGTTATTTTCTATCTCTGGAATAGACTGCCGTTCAATCAGGCGGTGTGGCATCTGTTCGTTATCACTGGAAGCGCGTGTTTTTTCGCCGCCATCGCGTTTTACATCCTTCCTGTGCATGCCGTTTGACCGAGGGGGGCCGGCTCTCGTTTAAATGCTATCTTCTCGGCCAGTATTATCCCGATCATAGTCCGCGATCGCCGCTTCGACCTCATCGATGTGTTCGATCGACCAGTCGGTCAATACCTCCAGGGGGCCGACCAGGGTCAAGCCCAGGTCGGTCAGGGAATATTCCACCTTGGGGGGGATCACCGGATAGGCATGGCGCTTGATCAGGCCGTAGCGTTCCAGTTCACGCAATGTCTGGGTCAGCATCTTGTGACTGATGTTCCCAATGTCGCGGCGCAGTTCCGATGGCCGCATGGGCGCGCGTGAAAGCCTGCGGATTACCATTACATTCCATTTGCTGGAAAGCCGTCCGAGCATGGTCTGCAACGGGCGGGACTGCATTTTCCGTTTGCGTTCTTCCGTATCCATGGCTTTGGTGTTTCCGTTACATACGTACCTATTGGTGCGTATGTTACAATTAAGTACATACATTGCTGAAAGTAACTTTTAACTGCTATGATTTTTCCATTCAACACATTAAGAGGAAAACATGGCCTTATTACCCATTCCGTCCGATGACGAAGCTTCCCCGGAACAGTCGGTTCTGTTCAGGTATTCCACTAAGGTATTCGGGCGGGT
>JAOUPW010000592.1 GCA_029879665.1 Rhodospirillales bacterium
TTTGTAGGCTTCTTCTGGCCCGGAAGCGACAATGCTCAGCTTACCGGCTTTCACAACTTTACCATTGCCGCTGACAGGCGCCGCGATGAAGGCGGCGCCGACTTTTCCTACGTTGGCGCGCACCTGCGCCGAGGCTTCTTCGGATATGCTAGTGCAATCAACAAAGAGTTTTGGCGGCCCGCCGTTTCCCGATAAGACGCCATTGGCACCGGAAATCACTTCAATCAAATCCTCAGATGTCGCAACCATAGTAAAAATGACATCCCTACCCGCAAGATCCGCCGGCGAATCGACAATCGTTACACCGACTTCTGCCAACGGTTCCGCCTTGGACTTGGTGCGGTTATAAATCGCCACGTCACAGCCGGCTTTGGCCAGGCGCTCGGCCATGGGATATCCCATGCGTCCGGCGCCGATCCAGCCAATGGAATACTTTTTCGGATTAAAATCAGTCATTGTTTTCTTTCCTATTTCTTAAGCACCGCTTGTTCATGAGAGATAATAAAAATGGTCAATTAATCCCAATCCAGAATTCGGGGAAGTTTTCCCATTTTGCGAAGAGTGCCGACCAGTCCGTTTGGAAAAAAGATCAAGGCCAGAAGCATGACAAGCCCCGTGCCGAGGATATTGATCTCGCTGGCGCCGAACTGACTGACAAAAAACTCATTGAAGGCAATCAACAGAACCGCACCGACGACCGGCCCCGCGACCGTCCCCTTGCCGCCAAGGATGCACATCAAAACCATGTTGGCGGCGACCAGGATAATGAGAAAAATGTTGGGGCGCATATAGGTCAGGTATTCGGCCCAGACCGCTCCCGCCATGCCAACGAAGAAGGCGCTGATGGAAAATGCAAGAATTTTCAGAAAACGCGTGTCGATTCCGGCGCATTCAGCCTTGATTTCGTCTTGGGATATGGCGCGCAGCCCGAGCCCGATCTTGGAATGCCTGATAGCGTAGGACGTCATTAGGGTGACCACAGCAATCAACAGCATGGCGTAGTAATAGGGAATCTTGACGTACTCAACCGGCAGATCCATCTGCGGCAAGCTGATCCCATTGGAGCCACCTACGAAATCCCAGTTATCAAACAGGATTTTGGCCATCATCAGCAGCGCAATTGATGAAATAATGAAAGAAGGCCCTCTGACCCTGAGGGTTATAAACCCAATACAGAACCCGGCGGCCATGGCGACCAGCCCGGCCACCGGCGCCGTCAGTAACGACGAAATGCCATATCTGGCAAGAAGCATCCCGGAAAAATAACCCCCGATGCAGAAGAATAGATTATGTCCCAAAGAGATATATCCCGTGTAACCGCCGAGAATATTCCAGCTCGACGCCATGGCGATATACATGAACGTATAAAGCGCCATGTGCAGGACATAATTCAGATTTAACCCGCCGACCTGCAGTAGCGGCAATATCACCAGCGCAGTCAGCAGCACCAAGAGTGATTTTTTTGATCCCCTGCCGGCACGGGCTGTGGCCAGTTTTCCGTTATGTTCCCGACGTTCGGCAAGGATGGATTCGACATTTGCTTGCGTTGACATTTCCCGCCTACTCCATCTTTGCACCGAAGAGGCCTTGCGGCCTGATCATGAGAATTAAAAACAAGGACAGAAAAAAGGTCATGGTCGACCAGGTCGGTCCCAAATAAGCGCCGACGAAAGCTGCGATGATGGCGAGAAGAAATGATCCCACGACCGCGCCCAACAGGCTGCCCATGCCGCCAAGAACGATCAACGACATCAGGATCGCAATCCATTCCCAATGCTTGGCTGGAAAGAAACTGAAAATGAAACTAATCAGCGAACCCGACGCACCGGCCAGAGCGATTCCTATCCCAAAGGTCACCATTGAGACCGTGGCAACGTTGACGCCAACAAGCTGCGCCGCGTCCCGGTTCTGGGTGGTCGCCCGGATAGCGTAACCGATTCTTGAGAAACGCAGGAATGCCCAAAGCGCAAGGATCAGGCCAATACTGATCACACCGGCGTAAAACTGGCCTTTGGGTAGGTACAATTCACCCATCAGGATCGCTTCTGTTGCATACGACGGTGATGTGACCCGGTGAGTGTTTGAAAACATAAAGCCGAGCAGGCCGTCTAGTGCCATCGCCAATGCAAAGGTCAGCAGAACAGTCATTTCAATATATTTTGGATTACCGGCTTCCCGCTCGAAAATAAGCTTATAGACTACAACACCGATGCAAAACATACCGATCATG
>JAOUPW010000593.1 GCA_029879665.1 Rhodospirillales bacterium
CGGCAGTTCATAGCCGAAACTATCGAGCCAGCCGCCGACGACCTGCGCGTCGATCGATTGGCCGTCCATCCATTCCAGCCGCTGGTCGGTATCGCGCAACTTCGGCGAAAGCGGACGGGTCGGGGTTCCGCCCAGGAACGCCAATTGGTACTTGCCCTCTTTTTCCAACAGATCAATGGAAGGAAAACGGTCGATATCCGCCTTCAGGGCCGCCAGCATGGACTGGGGCGTGTAATGGGCGTGGGTGTCGATAATCATGTTTTGGACTCCGCGGTAATCAATTTATGGATATTGTTAATTCGCATGGGCAATTCGTGAATGGACAGCCCCAAAGGCGCAAGCGCGTCATTGACGGCGCTCGATACCGCCGCCGGGGCGCCCAGATACCCGCCCTCGCCGGAGCCCTTTTGACCATGGGAAGTCAGAGGCGAAGGGGTGCAGTGTTCGATATCCTTGACCGGCGGCATTTCATAGACCGACGGCATCAGGTAATCGGCGAAGGTGACGGTGAGTAATTGGCCGTCCGGGGCGTAGGAGAATTTTTCGTACAAGGCGGCGCCGATGCCGTGTGCGATCCCGCCGATGATCATGCCGCGCACGATGTCGGGGTTGATGACCGTGCCGCAATCGTGCCCAATTACATAATCCAGAATTTCGACCTTGCAGGTGCCGGGGTCGATTTCAACGTAAGGAATATGGGCCTGAAAGGAAAAGCAGGGATAAATCTGCACCCGGTTTTTTTCATCGGGAAGTATTCCGCCGCCCGGCACCTGGAAGACAAAGTCGGCGTGAAACCCGGGCTCAAGCCCCTCCGGCAACTTGTGGTAAGCCCGGTGCGCGATAAAGCAGATTTCCTCCCAGGTCAGCTTTCGGTTCTGCTCGCCACGGACGAACACGGTTCCTTCCGAATATTCCAGGCCTTCGATCGGACAATCCAGGTTGTGGGCCGCGATTTTCATGGCCCGGTCCTTGATCTTCTGAGCCGCGCCGGCGGCCGAACTGCCCAGCATAATCGCCATCCGGCTGGCCACCGGGCTGCGGGTCGGCGGTCCGTTGAGCGAATCCGCGTGGACAATGCGAATGTCGTCGGGATCGAATTCAAGCTCCTCGCCCAGAATGGTGGCGAACAGGGTTTCGTGCCCCTGGCCTGAAGTCGTCGTTCCCATGATGCCGGTGATCCGGCCGTGGGGGTCCACCCGCACCTCGCATCCTTCCGTAAAGGACGTGATCTCGGCCCCGGGCTCCATCAGGTATTCAAAGATGTTATTGCCGCCGCTGGGCTCCAGGCATGTAGTGATTCCGATTCCGGCCAATTTTCCGCTTTGGCGCGCGGCGTCGCGCCGCTTCACCAGTTCATCGTACTTGGCCAGGCCGATCACCTTGTCGAGCACCGCGTGATAATCGCCGCTGTCGTATTTGGTGCCGCTCGGAATCTGGTAGGGAAACTCGTCGTGGTTGATCAGGTTGCGCCGGCGAAGTTCCAGGCGGTCCATGCCGAGATGGCGGGCAACCTTGTCGACGGCCGTTTCAATCATGAAGTTGGTCGGCGCTTGACCGAAGCCGCGAACCGGCACCTGACCGGTCTTGTTGGTGGTCACCGATATGGCTTCATAATCGACGCTGTTGATTTTATAGGGGCCAACGATCGCGCTGATCGGTTTGGCCAATTGGTGGGGACCGCGCCCGGGGTACGCGCCGGCGTCGTCGAGGGCGCGAATCTTAAGGGATCTGATAATTCCGTCTTTGTTAAAGGCCACCTCCGTATCGAAGATGCGGTCGGGCCCATGGGCGTCGCCGCTCGACATGTTGACCAGACGGTCCTCGATCAGGCGCACCGGAACACGCAATCTGCGGCACAGATAGCCGATCAAAACACAGTGTTTGATGCCCCGCTTGACGCCGTAGCTTCCGCCGACGTCAACGTCCTGATGCAGGCGAACGTTGTTCAACGGATAGCGGAGCGTACTTGCCAGCAATTCGACGAAATTGGGCATCTGGATCGACGCCCACACGTTCAGGATTTCCGTTCCCTCGTCCCATGCCGCCAGGGCGCCGAAGGTTTCGATCGGCACCGTCGAACTCCGCCCCCAACGTGCGCGGAAGGACAGGGTTTCGTCCGCGGCGGCGAAATCGTCCTCGACCTCGCCCCAGGTGAAATGCCCGTGATACAAAACATTTGACCCATGCCCGGGATGCACCAGTCGGGATTTTTCCACAAACGCC
>JAOUPW010000594.1 GCA_029879665.1 Rhodospirillales bacterium
TCTATTCCTAGATCATCCCGACGCCCAATAACAGGAACGAATGCCTGATTTAAGACGAAAATACGTCCGCTTGAAATTTCCCTCACCAGCGGAACCCATGATAAAATAAAACGCTTTTGCCGTGGGATCAGGAGCCGGAGAAATGACGGCCATTCCGTGGAAGAATGAATTCGAGACCGGGATCATGTCCGTCGACCATGACCATGACTCCCTGATCCAGGCTATCAATTCTCTCTGCGAGCGGCTGGAATCGGATCTTTCGGAAGTCGCCGTACTCAGGCAGCTGGACGAAATCCATGCCCTGATCGAGGCCCATTTCGCCGCAGAAGAAAAAACCATGATCGACACGGATTACAGTGGATATGCGGATCACAAACAAGACCATGACCGTCTGTTGAACGATATCCTGGATATCATGGACCAAGTGAAATCGGGCAAATCCATCGACTGGGTCTCCCTCCTCGGCAATTTGACGGCCAAATGGTTTTCCGTTCATTTCAGCACCCTGGACAAGGCCTTCCATTTACAGACCCATGGCGCGGGCAACAATGGCTCGTGATGGAAAGTTCTTCCTTGCCGACCCCCGGCTCCGTTGCTAATTAAACTCACCCCCCTCCTGATCCCATGGGAAGCCAATATGCCCAAGCCCGTCATTATCGCCGTCGCCATTACCGGTTCTGTCCCTTCCAAGGCCGACAATCCTGCGGTTCCGGTGACCATTGCCGAACAGATCGAATCCACCCATGAAGCATTTGAAGCCGGCGCCAGCCTGGTCCATGCCCATGTCCGGGGCGAGGACGGAAAGTCGTCGTCGAACCCCGACCTGTTCGCCCCTTTGATGGAAGGGGTGCGCAAGCACTGCCCGGGCATGATTTTCCAGATTTCCACCGGCGGGCGCGGGCGCGACCAGAACGAACGCGGCAAGCCGTTGTTTCTCAAACCGGAAATGGCGTCGCTGGCAACCGGGTCGGTCAACTTCGCCACCATGATCTATGAAAATCATCCCGAGCTGGTGGACGGCCTCGCACAGATGATGCTGGACTATGACATCAAACCGGAAATCGAGATTTTCGATCTCGCCATGCTCTACAACACCAAGGCCCTGATCGACCGCGGCCTGATCAAGCCACCGCCGCACGTGCAGTTTGTGCTCGGCATTCCCAATGCCCTGCCGGCGCGCCGCCAGATGCTGGAATTCGGATTATCTGAACTGGCCGAAATTATGCCCGGCGCCACCTGGACCGCCGCCGGCATCGCGCGGCATCAATTGACGGCGGCCAAGTGGAGTCTGGAGCTGGGCGGGCACGTACGCACCGGACTGGAAGATAACATCAAATACGATCGTACCCGGCTGGCCGCGAGCAATGCCGAACTGGTCGAACAGGTGGTGGAAGCGTGCCCGGAATTCGATCGGGTGCCGGCGACGCCGGCCCAAGCCCGGGAAATACTTGGGCTGAAGTAAAATAAAAAAAAGAGTCCGACCGTAATTATTTGTACGAATTATTCGCCTTCGGAAAGAACGGCCTTATCGATAAAAAACAATGTCGTGAGATAAGACCGCATGGAGATCAAGCCGTTGGTGTTATCGATCACTTCCGAAGATAGATTTTTACGGTCCAACATCAAACGCAGCAGGGAAATAATCGTGGCTGAATCCCGCTTGAAACTGTCCAGCAATCCGGCGCCCTTGGCGCCTTCCTTTCCCAGCATCGCGCTTACCTGATCGTTCAGCCCCTGGGCGGCTTCGGCAAACCGGTCAAGAAAAGTGCGGATATGCGCGCCATCCGGACCGGCCCCCTCTTCGGCTCGCCCCTGCGCCGCGTAAGCAAGCATGAACTCGTAAGATTCTTCAATTATTTCAATGTTCTGTCGGATCCCGGCGGCGTCGCTCATGGGTTACTCTCTTCCTGGTTGATGTGCTTTCTCCGGCCCGGGCCCCAAAATCATCGCCATTAGAAACGATTTGTGATCCGGCAGGATAGCAAAATAGACATGCACGATGAATAGGAACAGCAGAAAAAGCGATGCCGCGCCATGAACCACATAGACGATTCCCCAGTTCCAATCCGACAGAACCGCCGGATTTCTCGCCCACAGGGGGGTATCGATCTTCGCCAACATGATAAAACCGGTAATCAACAGTGCCAGAACGATAAGGCTGACGGTCCAATGATAGACTTTGTGGAATACGTCAAATTTTCCGGAAGGGACGTCAGG
>JAOUPW010000595.1 GCA_029879665.1 Rhodospirillales bacterium
GGTACCGGACGTGGCGGTATGATGGTCACGGCATTTGTCGCTTCGGTTCTGGTGTTCATCGTCGCCTGGTATTCCCTGAATAAAATCGAACAAAGTGCCTACGAAGAAACCGGTCAGGCTCTGAATGCCGTACGTGATTCAATTCGCGAGTCTTTGCACAGGTGGCATGGAGAGCGAACCGATGATGTGCTGACTTGGGCGAAATCTTCGCAAATCAAAAGGCTGACGGAGGAGCTTCTGAAAACGAAAGCATCGCCGGAACTTTTGAAATCAAATGCCGCGCTGGCTGAAATGCGGAGTTATTTGAGGCCGGTGCTGGAAAACGGAAAATATCTCGGTTTTTTCATAATTTCCATGGATGGAATCAATCTGGCATCGGCTCGGGATAAAAATGTTGGCACGCACACCTTAATCGATTCCGCTTTCTTCAAGAAAATTCTGTCCGATGGCACGGCGGTAAGCCACCCCCAGATCAGCGATGTGGCCCTGCCCGGAGTTTCAGGAAAAATGGCGGAAGGGGAGGCCACCATGTTCGTCGGCGCCCCAGTCAAGGACGGGAATGGGACCGTACGGGCATATCTTACCTTGAGGATAGATTCACTGCGCGATTTTGCGGAAATTCTTAAGGGAGGACGAATCGGTAAAACCGGAGAAAGCTATGCTTTCGACGCCCAGGGTCGATTGATCAGCGTCAGCCGATATCGCAATCGGCTGATTGAATACGGTATGGTTGCAATAGAAAAAACGGAACTTTTGAACGTTGATATCCGCGACCCCGGCGGCAATCTAGCCGCCGGATACCGACCGAAAAATATTAAACAACAACCCTTAACCGAAATGGCGCGCAGAGCCCTGGAAGGCAAACCTGGAACGAGCCTCATCGGATACCGGAATTATCTCGGCGATGTTGTGATCGGCTCCTGGGTGTGGGAACCGGAGCTGGACGTTGGAATTGCGACTGAGATCAGCGTAGGAGAGGCATTCAAGTTTCTCGTTACGACACGACAATACGTATTATTCACAGTCGTTATTTCGTTTTTATTGTTGATAGGCTTATCCATCGTTTTTCTGTTGGGCCAAAAGCGGATTGCGCAGAGTGAAGAAAATCTGCAAACCGTCGTCGATTCGGCGCCGGACGGGTTTATCACAATCAATGAAATAGGAACGATCGAAAGATATAACTTGGCGGCCGAAAACATATTCGGATACCGATCTCATGAGGTGATCGGCAAAAACGTTAAAATGTTGATGCCCGAACCCTATCACAGCCAACATGATGGGTATCTTTTAAAGTTTATGACGACAGGTGAAAAGAAAATCATCGGGAAAAGCCGTGAGGTCGAAGGCCTACGCAAGGACGGTACGGTTTTTCCCCTTGATCTGATTATTTCTGAAGCCCGCGTCGGTTCATCCAGAAAATTCGTTGGGATTACCCGAGATATCACCGAGGAAAAACGCGTAGAGCGAATGAAAGCGGAATTTGTTTCCACCGTTAGCCACGAACTAAGAACGCCGTTGACCTCCATTAGGGGGGCTTTGGGTTTGATCAACGGAGGTGCTGTCGGGGAGATACAGCCGAAAGCCAGGGGAATGGTTTCTCTTGCCTTGAAAAACACCGAACGCTTGATCGGTCTGGTAAACGATATTCTGGATATGGAGAAAATAGAATCCGGAAAAATGGAATTTTCCTTCGATCTGGTGAACATCTCCGATTTGGCGAAACAGGCGATTGAAAGCGATCGGGCCTATGCCGATGAACTGGGCGTGGCGCTGGTTCTTACAAAAGAAATCCAAGATGGATACGTTATCGGAGATCCAGATCGGTTATCGCAGGTAATGGCTAATCTAATCTCCAATGCGGCGAAATTTTCCCATAAGGGCGGAGAAGTCGAGGTCGCCATTGAACGAATAAACAATCAAATCAGGGTTTCCGTAACTGACAAGGGATTGGGAATACAGCCAGGGTTCAAGAATAAGATATTCCAACGTTTCAGCCAGGCCGATGCGACCGATACCCGGCGGACGGGTGGAACGGGGCTCGGGCTTAACATTTCAAAAGCAATTATCGAACGTCACGGAGGTTCGATTAACTTTGAAAGCGTGGTCGGGCGCGGAACGACCTTTTATTTTGAGATGCAAGAAAAAAGTCTGAATGACCGCATACAGAAGAATCCCGAAACGGCGATTGCGGCCGGCCGGGGGAAGTTTCTTGTTT
>JAOUPW010000596.1 GCA_029879665.1 Rhodospirillales bacterium
GAGAGCGTTTTGTTTACATCGCTGGGGTCGCTGGTTCAATCCCAGCCGCGCCCACCACTTTTCCAATTTTTAGATCTTCTAGGCGCCTTTAGGTTGATTGATTCGCGCTTTCTGCGCGGGGTCATTTCCCGATCTATTTCGCGTGTGAATTCCATGTAATCCTGGTCGCCAATCATTCGGATGTCGCCGCAGGCAAACAGGGCCGCGGGGTGGTTGAGGGGGTTCACGGTAAGTTATTGAAAATACTTTCCTTGGATGATATCTGAGTCTGCTGCCACCTTGAAGGACCGGATTGTGACTGTTGCAAACCCAAGCCCGGTCTACTATTGGAATCGGTGGATAGATGGCCCATCGATATAACGGCGAGGTTTCTAATGGGGGGCCGATGGCGGGATGCAAACGTCAGAGGTTCCATCGCCAACCTTCCGGGGCGAAACATCTGCGGATCTTTGTATAGGTCGCACAAACTATAAATAATTCTGGAGAAATTTGTTGAGCAACCGTTTCAATAGAGTTCTGGTCACCGGCGGCGCCGGGTATTGCGGCAGCATCCTGACGCCCCAACTCCTGGACATGGGGTACAGCGTCACGGTTTATGACATTATGTATTACGGCCGGGATCATTTGCCGGACCATCCGGCCTTAACGGTGATCGAAGGCGATATCCGCGATACCGCCAAACTGGCTAAATGTCTCGAAGGGACCGACGCGGTCATCCATCTGGCCTGCATCTCCAACGACGCCAGTTTTGAGCTGGACGAAGACCTCTCCACTTCCGTCAATCTGAATGCTTTCGAGCCCATGGTCGTTGCCGCCAAGAAAGCAGGCGTTAAGCGTTTTATTTATGCTTCCAGCAGTTCGGTCTACGGCATTTCTGAAGAACCCGACGTCACCGAGGACCATCCCTTGGTGCCGTTGACGCTCTACAACAAATACAAGGGAATGTGCGAACCGCTCCTGATCAAACATACAGATGACAACTTTGTCGGCGTAATTTTCCGTCCGGCAACCGTTTGTGGTTACGGCCCGCGGCAACGGCTGGATGTGTCAGTGAATATTCTTACCAATCACGCCGTTAATAAAGGCGAGATTACGGTTTTCGGCGGCTCGCAACTGCGGCCTAATCTTCATATTCAGGACTACGTGGACCTGTGCAAAATACTTCTCGTTCTGCCGGACGAGAAAATCGCTAACGGGATTTTCAATTGCGGTTTCCAGAACATGAGCATCATGGAAATCGCGGAAACGGTTAAAAAAGTCGTTGAAGAAATCTTTCCCGACAAGGCGCCGATCAACATCGTTACAACACCCTCCGACGATATCCGTTCCTACCACATCAATTCCGACAAAGTCAGGCGTGTTCTTGGATTCGAACCCAAGCACACCATCGAGGAAGCTGTCCGGGATCTGTGTCAGGCCTTCCAGGACGGTAAACTGCCCAACAGTTTTGATGACGATTCCTATTTCAACGTCCGCACCATGAAAGCCATCGGCGCCAAATGAGCAAGATACCCGTCGCCATCGTTACCGGCGGAGCCGGGTTCATCGGCAGCCATATGGTCGATCTGCTGCTCAAGCGGGGATTCGCCGTCCGCGTCATCGACAACCTGGCCGGGGGCCGCGAAGCGAATCTGGAACACCATAAATCCAATCCGGGTCTCACGTTTGAAAAACGCGACATTCGTTCCATTGCCACGGATGATTCCCTTTTTTCGGATGCCCGTTATGTTTTTCATTTTGCCGGTATCGGCGATATCGTTCCCTCCATTGAACAGCCGATGGAATACATGTCGGTCAATGTTCAGGGCACCGTACATGTACTGGAAGCCGCCCGTCATGCGGGGATTGATAAGTTTGTCTATGCCGCGTCTTCTTCGTGTTACGGCTTGGCCGAAGTTCCGACCCGGGAAGATCATCCCATCAACCCTGAATACCCGTACGCGCTGAGCAAGCGCCTTGGCGAGATGAGCGCCTTTCACTGGTACCGGGTTTACGGATTGCCGGTCAATTCCATCCGCATCTTCAACGCTTACGGTACCCGATCCCGAACGTCCGGCGCCTACGGCGCGGTGTTCGGTGTTTTCCTGCGCCAGAAACTGGCCGGAAAACCTTTCACAGTGGTCGGCGATGGCAGCCAACGGCGGGATTTCATCTATGCCTCAGATGTGGCAAACGCGTTTTTGCGGGCTGCGGAAACCGATATCTCGGGCGAAG
>JAOUPW010000049.1 GCA_029879665.1 Rhodospirillales bacterium
ACTGGGCGGCGACGGTTGCTGCCTGCCCCGTGACCGATATCCTGGATATGGCCGTAGCCCGCTACGGGGATCGGCCCTGCATAGATTTCCTTGATAAAATATATAGTTACGATGAAATAGGCGAGTTGGTGCGCCGGGCGGCAAAGGGCTTTCAGACCCTCGGCGTCGGCAAGGGATCACGGATCGGCCTGTGCCTGCCCAACACCCCTTATTACGTGATCTGTTATTACGCAATCCTCAAAGCAGGCGGAACTGTCGTCAATTTTAATCCGCTTTATGCCAAGCGGGAACTGAAACACCAAGTTTCGGATTCCGGCACCACCATCATGGTTACCCTGAACGTCAGGCAGATTTATCCCAAGGTCGCCGATCTTCTTCAACACACCTGCCTTAAAAAAATCGTTGTCTGCAGCATGTCTGAAATTCTTCCTCCCTTCAGGGGCCTGCTGTTTTCGATCTTCAAGCGAAGTCAATTGGCCAGCATCCCCGAAGATGATCATCATGTTTCATTTGAGACCCTGACCATTAACAAAGGCGCGCCGACGCCGGTCACCATCGACGCACATGAAGACATCGCCCTTCTGCAATACACCGGCGGCACCACCGGCACACCCAAAGGCGCCATGTTGACCCATGCCAACCTGACGTCCAACGTGGATCAACTGATCCGCTGGTATCCGGAAATCGACATGGGCAATGAAGTCATGCTGGCTGTAATTCCCTTTTTTCATGTCTTTTCCATGACGGTTGCCATGAACGTCGGCCTTGCGGTGGGCGCGGAGATAATCATGCTGCCCCGTTTCGAACTGGATCAGGTTCTCGATACCATCACCAAAAAGCACCCGACTCTGTTTCCGGGCGTGCCAACCATCTTTGCCGCCATCGGCGCCGCCGAAAACCTTGACCGGCATGACCTGTCCTCCCTCAGGGTTTGCCTGTCGGGCGGGGCGGCGCTACCCTTGGCGGTCAGGCAAAAATTCGAGACGCTAACGGGATGCTATCTTGTCGAAGGTTACGGCCTCAGCGAAGCTTCGCCGGTGACCGCCTGCAATCCTATCGGTGGCGTCAACAAGGAAGGGTCTATCGGCTTGCCATTACCGGGAACCCTGGTGGAAATCCGCGATCCCGATAACCCTGAGCGGCTGATGCCTCCCGGCGAAATAGGCGAAATCTGTTTCACCGGCCCTCAGATCATGGCCGGATATTGGAACAATGCCGAGGAAACGAAGCAGACTCTCAGAGGAACCCGGCTTCATACCGGCGACATCGGCTACCTGGACGACGACGGCTACATCTTCCTGGTCGACCGTATCAAGGACCTGATCCTGTGCAGCGGCTTTAACGTTTATCCCCGTAACATTGAGGATGCAATTTATCTCCACCCCGCCGTCGAGGAAGTCACCGTCATCGGCGTCAGTGATGAATACCGGGGGCAGACGCCGAAGGCTTTTATCAAGCTGAAAGAGGGGCAGCCGCTAACAACCGATGAACTACGGATGTTCCTGCAAGACAAACTGTCCAAAATCGAAATGCCGGAATTCATTGAATTCAGGGACGAACTCCCAAAAACCATGATCGGAAAGCTTTCGAAAAAGGAACTGGTTGCCCAGGAATTAACCAATACGAAGAACGAAACCAATACTATTGCTCCAAATAAACCACACTAAATCACGGATAGGTTACGGAGAGGACGGACATGAAAAACACGGTAATCGCGGGTTACGTCAGATCCCCCTTCACTTTCGCCGCCAAGGGCGATCTGATCAAGGTCCGCCCCGACGAATTGGCCGCCCAGGTGATCAAGGGATTGGTGGGCAGAACCGGGGTCAACGCCGATGACCTCGAAGACCTGATCCTGGGCTGCGCCTTTCCGGAAGGCGAACAGGGGCTGAACGCCGCCCGTCTGGTCGGTTTTCGCGCCGGTCTGCCGATTTCCGTTACCGGCGTCACCGTCAACCGCTTCTGCGGCTCTTCCATGCAGGCCATCCACATGGCCGCCGGTGCTATCCAGATGGACGCGGGAGAAGCCTTCATCTGCGCCGGGGTCGAATCCATGACCCGGGTCCCGATCATGGGTTACAACCCCCTGCCCCATCCCGGGCTTTATTCATCTTATCCGCAAGCCTATGTCTCCATGGGGGAAACGGCGGAAAATGTTGCGCGCAAATATGGAATCAGCCGTGAACGCCAGGACGCCTTTGCCGCCGCCAGCCAGAAAAAAGCGGCGCAGGCACAAGCGGAAGGCAGACTCAAGGACGAGATCATCACCATCAACCATGACGGCGGCACGGTGACCAAAGATGGGTGTATTCGGCCCGACTCCACGGAGGAAGGACTTGCCGAACTGAAACCCGCCTTCGACGAAGCGGGCAGCGTCACCGCCGGGACGTCGTCGCCGTTGACCGACGGCGCGTCGGCGGTTCTGGTGTGCAGCGAAGATTATGCAAAAAAAGCAGGCCTCACTCCGATCGCCCGCATCAAAAGCATTGCCACCTCCGGATGCGAGCCGGAAATCATGGGCATCGGTCCAGTCGGAGCCACGCGCAAGGCACTGTCGCGAGCTGGGCTTTCCGTCGGAGACCTGGATGTGATTGAACTGAACGAAGCCTTCGCCTCGCAATCGCTGGTCTGCATGGATGAGCTTGGCCTGGATCCGGACAAGGTCAACATCGACGGCGGAGCCATCGCCATCGGCCATCCCCTGGGCGCCACCGGCGCGCGCATCACCGGCAAGGCGGCAAGCCTTTTGCAGCGCGTTGGCGGTCGCTATGCGCTGGCAACTCAGTGCATTGGCGGCGGCCAGGGCATCGCCACCATCCTGGAGGCGGCATAAATGGGTGCCATCGAAAAGGTCGCGGTCATCGGCGCCGGCGTCATGGGCGCCGGCATTGCCGCCCACGTCAGCAATGCCGGCGTGTCCGTGGTTCTTCTAGATATCGTTCCGGACGGGGCGGAGAACCGCAATGTCATCGCCGAAGGTGCCGTTGCCAAAATGCTCAAGGCCGACCCCGCGCCGTTCATGCAAAAAAGCAATGCCCGTTTGATTACACCGGGCAATACAGAAGATCACCTGGAACTTCTGGCCGAGTGCGACTGGATCATCGAGGCCGTGATCGAAAATCCCGGGATCAAGCAATCTCTTTACCGCAAGATCGAAGAGGCACGCAAACCAGGTTCCATTGTTTCGTCCAACACCTCGACCATTCCCCTGGAGGTCCTGACTCGGGACATGCCTGAAAGTTTCCGCCGGAATTTCCTGATCACTCATTTTTTCAATCCGCCCCGCTATATGCGTCTTATGGAAATCGTCACCGGCAACGAAACCGGTGCCGAAACCGCTAGCCGCATCCGGGATTTTTGCGACCGCAGCCTTGGCAAGGGGCTTGTCGATTGCAAAGACACTCCGGGCTTCATCGCCAATCGCATCGGCACCTACTGGCTGCAATGCGCCGTGGTCGAAGCCATGGACGGCGGCGTCACCATCGAGGAGGCGGACTCGGTCATGGGCCGTCCGGTGGGGATTCCCAAAACGGGAGTGTTCGGGCTGTTGGATCTGGTCGGCCTCGACCTCATGCCCCATGTGCTGAAGAGTCTCGAATCGGCGCTGCCGCCGGAAGACGACTTTCACGCCATTTACCGCGAACCGGAATTGATCGAGAAAATGATAGCGGACGGCTACACCGGCCGCAAAGGCAAGGGCGGCTTTTACCGGCTCAACACCTCTGGCGGCAAGCGCGACAAGGAAGCCATCGATCTTACTACCGGCGAATATTATTCCGCTACCCGACCCAAGCTGAGAAGCGTCAAGGCATCACGCAAGGACGGCCTTCGCGGCCTGGTTGATCACCCTGACAAAGGCGGACGTTATGCCTGGCGCGTGCTTTCACGGACCCTTTCCTATGCGGCATCCCTGGTGCCGGAAATCGCTGATGATATTGTTGCCGTCGATACCGCCATGCGTCTGGGCTACAATTGGAAATTCGGCCCCTTCGAGCTAATCGACAAATTGGGCGCGTCATGGTTCGCCCGGCAGTTGAAGAAAGACGGCATGGCGGTTCCGCACATGCTGGAAATGGCCGAGGAACGTTCGTTCTACCGCACCCAAAGCGGACGCCGCCAATACCTGAGCGTGACCGGCGCCTACAAGGACATGCCCCGGGCCGACGGAGTCGAGCTCTTATCGGATATCAAGCTCCGCGCCAAGCCGTTGGCCAAAAATATCTCTGCAAGCCTGTGGGACGTGGGCGACGGAGTCCTCTGCCTGGAATTTCACTCCAAGATGAATTCTCTCAACCCCCTGGTTCTCGCCATGATCCGCAAGGCGATCCGCATCGTGCCCAAGAACCACAAGGCGCTGGTGATTTACAACGAAGGATCCAACTTTTCTGTAGGCGCCAACATCGGGCTGGTCATCGTTCCGGCTTACCTTCGCGCCTGGTTCATCATCCGCTGGCTGGTCGCCTTTGGCCAACAGACCTATAAACAATTGAAATTTGCGCCTTTCCCGGTGGTCGGGGCTCCGTCGGGAATGGCCTTGGGCGGGGGCTGTGAAGTCCTTCTCCATTGCGATGCCGTACAGGCCCACGGCGAAACCTATACCGGGCTGGTGGAGGCCGGCGTCGGCATCATTCCCGGCTGGGGCGGATGCAAGGAAATGCTGCAACGTTGTACCGCCAGCCCCAAGGTCATGAACGGCCCCATGCCGCCGGTGATCAAGGTCTTCGAGACCGTCGGCGTTGCAACGGTGGCGAAATCCGCCCATGAGGCCAAAAGCCACCTGTTTTTCAGGCCCGATGACGATATCACCATGAACCGCGACCGTTTGCTGGCCGACGCCAAGCTGAAGGCCCTGAAACTGGCGGGGGGATACAAGCCGCCCGAACCGGTGGAACTGTCCCTTCCCGGCGAAAGCGGCCGCATTGCCTTGGAGATGGCGGTCAATACCTTCCGCAAGCAGGGCAAGGCGACGCCCCATGACGTGGTCGTCACCGGCGTTCTGGCCGAGGCGATCAGCGGCGGCGCCACCGACATCACGGAAACGGTCACGGAAGACGGCCTGCTCAAGCTGGAACTGGATCGATTCATGAAACTGATCCGCACCCCGGCCACCCTGGCCCGGATCAAGCATATGTTGAAAACCGGGAAACCATTAAGAAATTGATGCCCCATATCATGGTATAATGTTGGACATTTTTATGTCTCGGCGGACATTTAAGGAGAGATAGATGCTTAGCGTCTCGTTTTTGATCGGACTGGCCTTTTTTATCGGCCTTCTTTTCCTGGGGCAGCCTTATTTAAGCTGGGTCGCGGGAACCGCCATCTATCTGCTGGGATGGTATGTAAGCGGAATCGAATCTCCGGTTTTCTTTACCCTGATCGCCGTGGCCGCGATCGCGGCGGCGGTTTTTTTCGCAACCCCCGTTCTCCGCCGACAGGTTTTGACCCGGCCCATCATGGTCCTGGTGCGCAAGATCCTGCCGACCATGGGGGAAACCGAACGCATAGCCCTGGAAGCCGGCACCGTGTGGTGGGACGGTGACCTGTTTACCGGCAAGCCCGATTGGAACAAGCTGCTCGATTTTAATATTCAGAAACTTTCGGAAAAGGAACGGGAGTTTCTCGAAGGTCCGGTCGAAGAACTGTGCCGCATGCTCAATGACTGGGAAATCGCCCAAGCTCGCGATCTTTCTCCGGAAGTCTGGGACTTCATCAAGAAAAACAATTTCTTCGGCATGATCATTCCCGAGGAATACGGCGGCCTCGGCTTTTCCGCCATCGCCCATTCGGCAGTGGTGACCAAAGTTTCCAGCCGTAGCGTCACCGCCGCCGTCACCATCATGGTGCCCAATTCCCTGGGCCCCGCTGAACTTCTGCTTCACTACGGCACCGATGAACAGAAAAACCACTACCTCCCCCGCCTTGCCATTGGCGAAGAGGTTCCCTGTTTTGCCCTGACCGAACCTCATGCCGGCAGCGACGCGACGGCAACCCGCAGCACCGGCGTGGTCTGCAAGGGTACGCACGAAGGCGCCGAAGTGCTGGGCATCCGCCTCAATTGGGCCAAGCGTTACATCACATTGGCTCCGGTCGCGACCGTGATCGGACTGTCCTTTCGCCTGTCCGATCCTGATGGCCTGTTGGACGGGGAAAAAGACCTTGGCATTACCTGCGCCCTGATCCCCCGCGACACCGCCGGAATGGAGATCGGCAACCGTCATGATCCCATGGGCGTTCCCTTCCAGAACGGCCCTATTTTCGGCCGCGATGTTTTCATCCCCCTCGATTTCGTCATCGGCGGGCGCGCTGGCCTCGGTCAGGGCTGGCGCATGCTGATGGAGTCGCTCGCCGCCGGGCGCAGCATTTCTCTGCCGGCACTGTCGGTCGGCGCCACCGAGTTGGCGGCGCGGGTAACCGGCGCCTACGGCACCGTACGCGAACAATTCAACATGCCCATCGGTAAATTCGAAGGTATCGAGGAACGGCTGTCGCGCATTGGCGGCTACGCCTACCTGATGAATGGCGCCCGAACCTTGACTTGCGGCGCGGTCGATGCCGGCGAAAAACCGGCGGTTGTGTCGGCGATCGTCAAGGCTTACCTGACCGAAGCCATGCGCGAAGCCTTGAACGACGCCATGGATATACGCGCCGGAGCCGCAATTTCCCGAGGGCCGAAGAACATTATCGGCCGCGGCTTCGTTTCCCACCCCATTTCCATCACCGTCGAAGGCGCCAACATCTTGACCCGGACACTGATTATTTTCGGCCAAGGCGCTATCCGCTGCCATCCTTACGTCCATGAAGAAATGGAGGCCATCGCCGAAAACGATCTGGCACGTTTCGACAAGGCATTTTTCGGCCATGTCGGATTCGTGTTTCAGAATATGGTCCGTTCCTTTCTCTTGGGGCTGACCTTCGGAAGGCTCGTGCGCGCGCCTTTGAATGGCGTTTCCTCTTCCTATTTCGGAAAACTCACCCGTTTCAGCGCCGCCTTCGCACTGATCACCGACTTGGCGCTGGCGACCATGGGCGGTTCGCTCAAGCGCAAGGAGAAAATCAGCGGACGAATGGCCGATGCCCTGGCTTGGATGTATCTGGGTTCCGCCGCGCTGAAAAAGTTTTACGATGAAGACCAACCGGAGCGGGATGCTGCCGCGCTCCAGTGGAGCCTTGACCTCAGCCTTTACAATATCCAGGAAGCCTTGCGCCGGGTGCTCGATAACTTTCCCAACCGTCCAGCGGCATGGGCCTTGTACGTCTTCGCCTTTCCTTTCGGATTCCGGCATCGCCCGCCCCGGGACTCGCTTGGCGCAAAGGTGGCGCAAGGTTTATTAGAAGATGGAGAGTTTCGGTTGCATGTGACTTCCGACATCTTCATTCCGCCCCAGAACGAGGAAGGCTTGGGGCGGCTGGAAGCTGCCCTGGATGCGGTCGTCAAGGCAGCGTCCGCCAAGAACAAGATCAAGAACGCCGTTCGCACAAGACTCCTCGCCGATATGCCCGACACTCAGTTGAGGGACGAAGCCGTCAAAGCCGGAATCATTACCGCCGATGAACAGCTTCTTCTGGAAAAAGCCGAAAAGATTCAGGATGAGGTGGTCCAGGTGGATGTCTTCGACCCGGAGACCTACACCGGCCTCAAAGGATAAACGGCCTCTACGAACCTATTCGACCATGGGCCAAGCGCGCCGCGCTTATTCAACCGCGGGCCAGATGCGACGCCCGACACTGGGCGATCCCGGGGCGTGGACCGTGTAAGTGATAATGCGGTTGGTCCATTCTTTTTCATCGAGTGCCAGGGATTCGTGGTTCTGAAAGTGCTTCTCCCGTTCTTCCAGGGACAAAAACTCATAAAGAACCGAATGCTTGGCCCACCCCACCAGGGACACCAGCTTACGCGTTGCGATGCAACCGGGCATGCGGGCCATGGCCGGCAGGCGGTACTGGGCATACCAGGCGGCGAGGTCATATTCATCTTCGAGGGACCGGGTACGGAAGCTGCCCATCTGGATCGCCGGGCCAGGCGTGGCGCCGGGGGCGTGCTGATCGTATTCGGGGCCATTGATGCGGGCTTCTTCGGTAAAAATACAGACCCGTGATCCAACCCGGCGACCGAGCATGTTCCGGGCCCGGTCATTGAGATCCGGTTCCAGTTTAGTGATATCGGGACGGAAGAACACATGGGGCGAAGAAGCCCCCACCAGCACGACGAACTGGGTTCCGGTACCGAGGCCAGGCTCATCCGCCCGCGCCAGCCTTGCGCCGATCTTGTCCATGTTGACGCCGCCGCCGGTAATCTCGTAATGCGCCGCCCAGGCGATGCCGGGCCGGGCTGCAATCATCGGCAGATGCGTGCCGTGCAGCCATTCGAGGTAATCCCCCCGGCCTTCGGCGGGCAGATCATACCAAGTCGCCCAGATTCCCTGATCCATTAAGCCTACTCCCTATTTATTGTGTGAGCCGACAGGAAAATGGCACCTCCCAAGGGAGATGCCATTTTCTAACATACATCGAAGCGTTCGGGTTTACTTGCCCGCCAGGCTCTTGACCAGCTTGGCAAACGCCGCGCTTTGTTTCGGACGCAGCGCTTCGTAATCCGCGCCATCTATGTAATTGGTCTGTTCGCCGATAATCTTAATCAGGTTCTTGTAGGTTTTGTCGTTTTGCAATTCCTTCATCGCCGCACGAAGCTTATTCAGGCGATCAACCGGAATTTTGCGTGGTGCCATCAGGACGCGGGTCATCTGACCGAGGTCGGCGCTATAGCCAAGATCTTTGAAGGTCGGCACGCCCTTGAAGGCGCCCGGGCC
>JAOUPW010000597.1 GCA_029879665.1 Rhodospirillales bacterium
GAACAGACGCTGGGCGACCGGTTCGACATTCGCGCCTTCCACGACCAGGTGCTCGGCAAGGGCGCCGTGCCCCTGAGCGTGCTCGAAGCCAACATCAAGGCCTGGATTGAATCGTCGCGCGGCTGAACAGCCAGGCGATGACGATAAAACCCGTAGCCATCGGCAGCGCGTACCACCACTCGATGACGTTCTCGAGGCGGTCGATGAAAACCGGGTCTTCGAAGATCAGCCGCTTGATCGCGGAGAATACGCCCAGAGCCCATTGCAGACTGATCAGTACGATCAGGGTGACGATGGGCTGCAACAATCGCCCGTTGGCCAATTGGCGGCGGGCCGGCCACAACACCCAGACCAGCAGCAACTGCGCCAGTGCAGTGCCGCCGAAGTAGAACGTTACTCCGTAGCGGCGTTGCCAGCGATACCAGTCCCCCTCGGTGCCGAGCGCCGTCACGTAGAACACCAGGAAGATCGCGCCTGTCATGCCGAGGCCGGCGATGATCCAGGCCCGTTTCGAACTGCAGGCACCCAGGCTCAGCAGCCATTGCCGCACATACTCCCAGCAGGCCAGCAGCAGGATGACGGTAGGCAACATCAGGGTTTTGAACAGCAACAGGCCTGGCCCCGAGCGGGCCGCCCGACTGATCGAGACGCAGCCGTCCAGGTAGGGCATGCAAATGTACTCTGCTGCGATTCCGCTCCCGGTGTAGACGTTCAGCAGGTAGGCCGCGTGGGCGGCCAGTATCGGTAGCAGGCCGGCGAGCAGGGCGCTGAGAACAGGCGCGGTCAGGCTGCTGCTCCTACCACATCAAGCCGGCTTCCAGGGTCAACGTGTCGAAGTCGAAGTCCGCGCGGTCTCCACTGAAAAATTCGCGGTTATAGGCGCCTTTCAGGAACAACGCGCCATTGATATCCCAGCGCAGGCCCACACCCAGGTTGTAAGAAAAGCCCGTGGCGTCGTATGTCGACCAATCAGTGAAGCAGATGTAGCCCCACCATGGGTCCCACCAGCAGCCCACGTCGGGCGGTTGGCTGGGCACGTTCGAATCCAGCTTGGCATAGCCGACGCCGGCCTGGATGTAAGGCGTAAATGGCCCTTTGAAGAAATGATAGGTCGCGTTGAGCTGGTTGGAATAGCGGTCGGCCGAGTAGTTTAGGTCCTGCAGCGAGATGTCCGGATCTTCCGGAACGATGGTTGCCGTGTAGTCCGGCTTGGCCAGCATGAACCGGTAGGAAAAGTTCAGGTTCGGCGTCCAGTTCCAGCCGAAGGTGAATCCCCAGGCCAGTTCACTGTCGATCTTGAGAGATGAACCGTTTTCGCCGACGAAGTCGAGGCTGCTTTGGGAGCCGATCAGGAGGCTGGCTTCCCAGGTACCGTCACGCAAGCCCTCGTATTCCTGCTTCTTGTTGAAACGCTGCGCGTGCACCGAACCGGTGACGGCGAGCAACACCAGCAAAAGGATAAGGCGCTTGAAGGTCATGGAATGGTTACCTTGTCGACGTTTGCCGGGTCCGTTTGGAAACGATGATAGACCGTCCGGCGGAGGCCTTCCTGAATGCCCGTGAATGTATCGGAATTCCGGGGTGCATTCAAATTTCTTCGCTGCTACGCCGCACGCAGGACATTGACCGGGGCATGGCTTATGACCCGCCAGGTGGCGGCCATGCCGCTGAGGCCCACGAAAAGCATGCCCAGCAGGGGTCCGGCCAACCACAACCGCAGACTGAATTGATACTCGAGGTCGAACAGGTTCTCCGCCAGCAGAAATCCAGCCAGGGTGGCGCCCGCTGCCGCCAGCACGCCAGCCAGCAATCCGATGGCCAGGAATTCGGTAGCGACCCCGCTCAATACACGCCGCTTGGACGCTCCGAAGGTGCGTAGCATGGCGCTCTCGTAGCGGCGCTCATCGCGCGTGGCCTGGACGGCGGCCCACAAGACGATCAAGCCCGCCAGCAGTGTGAACACAAAGACTGCTTGCACAGCAAGGGCAGCTTTATCCATAACGTCGCGCACCTGGCTGAGCACGGCGTCGAGATCAATGGCCGTAACGCTGGGGAATTGTCGCATCAGGTCGAGAACCACCTCGCGCTGCGTGTCGTGCACGTGCAGGCTGGTGATAAAAGTTGCCGGAAACGCGTCGAGCACTCCCGGTGCGAACACCATGAAGAAATTCGGGCTGAACGAATCCCACTCCACGGTGCGGAAACTG
>JAOUPW010000050.1 GCA_029879665.1 Rhodospirillales bacterium
CAGCCCCCGGCAACATGCCTAAAAGACCCTGCATATCGCCCATTTTTTTGATCTGCTTAAATTGTTTTGCCATGTCTTCAAGGGTGAAGACACCTTTCATCATCTTGGCCGCCAGCTTGTCGGCTTCTTCCTTGTCGATGTTCTCGGCCGCTTTTTCCACCAGCCCGACAACGTCGCCCTGGCCGAGAATGCGCCCCGCCACCCGTTCCGGATGAAAGACTTCAAGGTCATCCTGCTTTTCGCCGACACCCATCAGTTTGATTGGGCAACCGGTTACCGCGCGCATGGACAACGCCGCACCGCCGCGGGCATCTCCGTCAACCCGCGTCAGAACGATGCCGCTCAACGCTACTTTTTCATGAAATTCCCTGGCGACATTGACCGCGTCCTGACCGGTCATGGCGTCCGCCACCAACAACGTTTCATCCGGCGAAACCGCATCGCGGACGCGGGCCACTTCGTTCATCAGTTCATCGTCGATGTGAAGCCGCCCCGCAGTATCCAGGATGACGACGTCATACCCTTCCTTGCGTCCGGTCTCCATCGCACGCTTGGCGATGGCGACCGGCTGTTCGCCGAAGATCACGGGCAGGGTCGGAATTTCGGTCTGTTCGCCGAGCACGGCGAGCTGCTGCTGCGCTGCCGGACGATAGATGTCCAGCGACGCCATCAGTACTTTTTTCTTATCCCGTTTTTTTAGGTGCAGCGCGATCTTGGCGCTGGTCGTGGTTTTGCCGGAGCCCTGAAGGCCAACCATCAACACCGCAACCGGAGGGGTGCCTTTCAGGTTGAGGCCGGTATCCATCGGGCCCAAACCGCCGCCCAGCATCCCGACCAGATGATCGTGAACAATCTTGATGACCATCTGCCCCGGCGTAACGCTGCGCAGGACTTCCTCACCGACGGCGCGTTCCTTGACCTGTTCAATCAAATCCTTGACCACGGGCAACGCAACGTCGGCTTCCAGCAGGGCAACGCGGACCTCGCGTAGGGCCGCCGTGACATCGGCTTCGCTGAGCGCGCCACGCTTGGTCAAGCCCTGGAAAATTTCGCCCAGTCGGGTGGTCAGGCTGTCAAACATGTCGTTTATTTCAGGTCCTTGAATCTATTTCGGGTAAAACGTCAACCGCGCCAGTGCGCGAAACTCGCGGACCGGCGGCGCCCCTTGGGGCACAAGGCATGTAGAATTCCCTGATATCTCGCGGCGCACTCTATGGACGGCCGGAGGCCAAGTCAAGCTGAGTCGGATCCAAGTCAGCCCAAATCGGCTCAGACCGACCCAAGCCTTGAAAGCCCTGAGAGCCGGAAATTCAAGGGCTTGGCCTCTTCAAGACGGTATGATACACCAAAAGTCGAGTGGATGCCTCGATGCCACTCCAAGTTGCATAAATACCAATGAGCCTCAATTCATAATGAAGCGTCATATTGCCAAGAATAATCCGGGTCCAGCACGGCGAGGTGATCCCGTCGATTTTCATGTCGGACTCCGAATCCAGGCCCTTCGCCGGGAACGTGGCCTTTCCACCAGGGAACTGGACCGAACCGTCGGCATAAGCTCGGGGTCGGTTGATAAATTCGAACGGGGGACCGGACGGTTGTCTTCGGGCACCCTGTTGCGTCTGGCCAAAGCCCTTGGCGTCAGTGTTTCCGCGTTTTACGACGGTCTGCCTGATACCAGATCGAAGCCGGATGCAACTGATGTTCCCGGCCCCGTCCGCGACGCAGACCAGCAGAAACTGCTGGCCGCTTTCTTCGAATTACCAACACCCGAACTCCGCATGAGCATCGTCGGCCTAGTCAAATCCCTGGCCGCATCCTCCAGAAAGTCGCGCGCGCCTAACAATTCCCCTCCCCTGTCCGGCCCCGACGCCTACGACATAATCGTCAAGGCTGTCCGCAACACCGGAATGATCTGCCGCGGCGCCTTTCATCCCGCTCCCCATGACGGACTGCCGGAACGGGTTGGCACCCTTGTCCTGATCGGAAATGCCGGGCCCGCCCTGTGGGATGCCTTTTCCCGCGACCGCCGCCCGGAACCCGATCCGCTGGACAGCTGGACCCGCCGGGTGCTCAGCGAAGTCGCCATGGAACTGGGCGCCAACGTTCTGTTCCCCTTTGACGGTCCACCCTATATGCCGTTTCAGAAATGGGCCCTGGCCTGCGACTCCGTTTATCCGTCTCCGATCGGGCCCTTGATACATCCGGTCTATGGTCTCTGGCATGCTTATCGTGGGGCGCTTCTGTTCAAGGACCGAATTGCCCTTCCCGACCCGGCGGGAAGGAGTGGAAATCCTTACGCCCCTAGAGATCAAGAAAGTCCCTGTTCTTGCTGCGATGACAAACCCTGCCTCACGGCTTGTCCGGTGTCGGCGTTTTCTTACCTGTCCTACAATGTTCCGGCCTGCGCCGCGCATCTCGACTCCCCGGCAGGGCAACCCTGCATGTCGAACGGCTGCCAGGCCCGTCTGGCCTGTCCCGTGGGACGCGACTTTATCCATGGGCCCGAGCAAATGCGCTTTCATATGGAGCACTTTCTCCGCGCCCGGAAAGCATAGCCGGGGCGGGAAACGGGCGAATATCGGGCTTGCCTATGGACTTATTCCGCCCGAGGACCCTATATGTGCCCATTATGGCTATGGTTCCATTCATAAAAATGCACGGTCTCGGCAATGATTTCGTCGTGATGGATGCCCGCAAGTCTCCCCTCGCCCTCGCCTGGGGCCAGGAAGAAGCGCGCGCCATATCCGACCGCCACACGGGCGTCGGCTGCGACCAGTTCATTATGATCGAGACGGCGGGCAACCCATTGGCCGATGTTTTCATGCGCATCCGCAATGCCGACGGCACCGAGGTCGAGCAGTGCGGCAACGCCACCCGCTGCATTGCCCATATGATCATGAAGGAAACAGGCAAGGATCATGTGGTCATCGAGACCAAGGCCGGCCTGCTTGATGCAGAAACCGGTTCCGATGGACAGGTAGCCGTGGACATGGGAAAGGCCGGCCTCGATTGGCGCGATATTCCGTTGGCGAAAGCCGTGGACACCCTGCATCTGGAAATCGGGGAACCGCCGCTTTTCGATCCGGTCGCAGTCAGCATCGGCAATCCCCATGCGGTTTTTTTCGTCGATGATGTGGAAACGGTTCCCCTTGAGACTTTTGGGCCGGGCATCGAACATCACCCCCTGTTCCCCCAATTCGTCAATGTCGAGGTCGCCCAGATTCTCGCCCCGGACAGAATTCGCATGCGGGTGTGGGAACGCGGCGTCGGTATCACCCGGGCCTGCGGCACCGGCGCCTGCGCCACTGTGGTCGCCGCACACCGGCGGGGATTGTGCGAACGCGCCGCTGATGTGATTCTCGACGGCGGCACACTCCGCATCGAATGGCTGCGCGACGGCCATGTTCTGATGACCGGCCCGGTTGCGGTCAGCTTCCAGGGTGAACTTGACCCTCGGTTGTTGAAGAAGGCATGAAACCAATGTCACCCCCCCGCCCCGGTCAGTCTACCAATCCCGAGATCATCACCCTCGGCTGCCGTCTCAATACCTTTGAATCCGAGGTCATCCGTGCCAACGCCCGGTCCGCGAACCTGGGCGATGTGGTCATCGTCAACACCTGCGCCGTCACCGCCGAAGCCGAACGCCAGGCACGGCAAACCATCCGCCGCCTGCGGCGCGGCAATCCCCGGACCCGGATCATCGTCACCGGCTGCGCCGCCCAGGTAAACCCGGACTTCTTCGCCGGCATGCCGGAAGTGGATCAAGTCATCGGCAACGAGGAAAAACTTGAACCCTCGGCTTATACTGTCACCACCCCGGTCCAGGTCACCGACATCATGGAAGTCAGGGAAACGGCGGGACACATGATCGCCGGGTTTGAAGACCGCACCCGGGCCTTTGTCCAGGTTCAGCAGGGCTGCGATCATCGATGCACTTTCTGTATCATTCCGTTTGCGCGCGGACCCAACCGCAGCGTGCCTGCGGCCAGGATCGTCAATCAAATCCGCACCCTGACGGAAAACGGTTACTCGGAAGTGGTAATGACCGGCGTCGACGTCTCATCTTATGGCAACGATTACCCGGACGGCCAAGCCCGCGACGGCTTGAATTTGGGCGCCTTGGCGCGCCAGGTTCTGGATCAGGTGCCCGACCTGAAAAGGCTGCGGCTGTCGTCTCTTGACCCGGCCTACATGGATGACGGTATCTTCCGGCTTCTGGCGGATGAACCCCGTTTCATGCCGCACCTGCACCTCAGCCTGCAAGCCGGCGACGACACCGTGCTCAAGCGCATGAAACGCCGCCATTCCCGCGCCGAGGCGCTGGATGTCTGCCGCCGCGCCCGCGCCATGCGTCCGGATGTGGTCTTCGGCGCCGATCTGATTGCGGGCTTTCCCACCGAAACCGACGACATGTTCGAAAACACCCTGGCCGCCGTGGGCGAGATGGGCCTCATCTACCTTCACGTTTTTCCCTATTCCCCGCGCCCCAACACCCCGGCGGAACGCATGCCCCCGGTTCCGGCACCGGTCATCAAGGATCGTGCGTCCAGACTTCGCGCCGCCGGTGAAACTGCCCTCAACCGGTTCCTGAAAGGCCGCGTCGGCGATTTGACGGAAGTTCTGGTGGAAAAAAACAATGTCGGCCGATGTCCGCACTTCTCCCAGGTGGACCTTAGCTTCGATGCCCAGCCCGGCAGTATCGTTCCCGTCCGCATTTCCGGCGCCGGCGGCGGCAGATTAACCGGAAACAGGGCAGTCCCATGAGCGATGCCGGCGGGAAAGGGTGGCTCGGCCGTTTGCGAGCCGGCTTGGGACGTTCGTCGGCCAAGTTGGCGGGCGGGATATCCGATCTGTTTACCCGGAGAAAACTCGACGATACCGCCCTCGAAGACCTGGAGGAGTTGCTGATCGCCGGCGATCTCGGCGTTGGTACATCGGCGCGCCTGACCCAATCCATTTCCAAATCCCGGTTCGGAAAGGACGTCACCCCGGATGAAATCCGATCCGCGCTGGCCGATGAGGTGACCGCCATCCTGGAGCCGGTGGCCAGGCCGCTCGTGATCAAGCCGGACCTAAAGCCTCATGTCATCCTGGTCTGCGGCGTCAACGGCAGCGGCAAGACCACGACCATCGGTAAATTGGCGAGACGGATGAAGACCGAAGGCCATTCGGTGATGATCGCGGCGGCGGATACCTTCCGCGCCGCCGCCACAGAACAATTGCAAATCTGGGGCGAACGGACAGGCTGTCCGGTGATCAGCGCCAAGCCCGGCGCCGATGCCGGCGGGCTGGCCTACGATGCCCTCGCTCAGGCCCGCGCCGGTCAAGTCGATGTCCTTCTCATCGATACCGCGGGCCGTTTGCAGAACAAGGCGGGCCTGATGGATGAATTAAAAAAAATCGTCCGCGTCCTCAAGAAACTAGACGATAGCGCGCCACATGATTGCATTCTTGTCATGGATGCCACCATCGGCCAGAACGCGATCAATCAGGTCGAAGTTTTCAAGGATATGGTAAATGTCAGCGGTCTGGTTCTGACCAAGCTGGACGGATCGGCGAAAGGCGGAATTATTGTCGCACTGGCTGAAAAATTCGGATTGCCCGTGCACGCCGTGGGTGTCGGCGAAGGCGCCGACGACATGCAGCCGTTCGAGGCTAGGCAGTTTGCCCGGTCTTTATTGGATTTGGCTTGAATTCGGCCTTAACCGGCAAGAATGAAACCCGGTTATAACTTCAGGAATTTTCCGGATCGTTGGCCTGGGGTGACACCGGCGCTTCTCCGGTAGGGTCTTTTTCCACCAGATCGGCCACAATATCGTAAGCGTGGGCGTTTTTTTCCATTTGTTGTTCGATTGTAGGATTTTGCGACCCCACATTGCGGAAAAATGTCGCGGCATTCCTAAGAAGATTTGCGCTCAACTGAGCGTTGGTCGCCATATGGTCAATCCTATGTCAATTCCCTATTCAATCGCCACTTTACACAATTTGACTATGGATATCCATGCCAACGGATAAAAAATTTTAAGTGCTGATTAGGGCTTTTCGTTAACAATTCCCCCTCACCGTCTTTTGTCCATCCGTGACGTGTCGTGAGAAAATTCATTCGCAGCAATAGGGTAATGTCCGAATCCCAACTCCCATTCTAAATTAAAAAGGGACGTGGCCATGTGGAACAAAATATCCCGGTTCATTTTCGGCGAACGCCTGCTTTCGCGAATGCCTGAACGGGTCAGGGCTTCGATCAACCGGCGGCAGGCCGAAAGCGAAATTTTGATTGGATGGGTGCAGCTTGTGCTCGTCCTTTTCTTTGTCACCCTTTACTCCATCGCGCCGAAAACTTCCGCCGGAACAGGTTTCACGCCGGTCCCGTGGGCGCTGGGGATGTATTTTCTGTTTACCCTTCTGCGCCTTTGGCTCACTTACCGGCGTTCCGCATCGCGGGGATTTCTGGCGGCTTCGGTGATCATGGATATCGGATTGCTGATGGTTTTGATCTGGAGCTTTCACATCCAGTATGAACAGCCGCCATCGTTTTATCTGAAAGCGCCGACGGTTCTGTATGTTTTCATTTTCATTTCTCTTCGCGCCCTTCGTTTCGAAGCGGGATACATTCTGCTTGCCGGCCTTGTCGCTGCTGCGGGTTGGTCGGGGCTGGTTTTCTACGTCATTTTTTCCGAGCCGGGGAATCCCATGATCACCCGGGATTACGTCGAATACATGACCTCGAACAGTATTCTGATCGGAGCCGAAATCGACAAGATCGTTTCCATCCTTCTGGTTACCACGGTTCTTGCCGTCGCCATCATCAGGGCGCAGCGGATTTTTCAACGGGCCGTTCTCGACAGCATCACGGCAGAGGATCTTTCAAAATTCGTTTCACCGGAAATTGCCGATCGTATCACCACCGCGGACCGGGCAATTCAGCCCGGCGACGGCGAAGTGAAACTGGCAACGGTCCTATTTACCGACATCGAAGGTTTTTCCAGTATCGCCGAGCGGCTTCGACCTGAAGAGCTGATGAAAACGCTGAACGAATATTTTGCCGCCATCTCCACGATCCTCGACCGGCACCGCGGGGTCATCACCCAATTCGAAGGAGATGCCATGTTGATTACCTTCAATACCGCCAAGCCCGACCCGGATCATGCCGCCAATGCCGTCAAGACCGCACTTGAGATTCAGCGGGAAATATCGAACACCCTGTTCGGCGGGAAAATTCAATTAAAAACCCGTTGCGGCATCAACACCGGGAACATCATCTCCGGCGCCGTCGGCACCCGTGACCGGCTTCTCTTTACCGTGCATGGCGACGAGGTTAACATCGCCGCCCGGTTGGAACAGCTGAATAAGGATTACGATACCTACATCCTGGTTACCGAGCAGACCGCAAGGCACGCCGGTGCCGCTTTCCAATTTGAACGGATTGGGGAAGTCGTCGTACGCGGTCGGGAAGCCCCCACCGATGTGTACACCGTCACCGAATAGAAGATGGAATGTTGCTCAGTAGTTTATGGTGACGGAGATATCCGACCGGCCCTCTGTGAGGGAAACCGCCGCGGCGGCGAATTCCGGCGGGCTTAAAATGACCCGTGCATTGTTGCTGAAACCGTACCCTTCAAGAGGGATTCCCAAGAACCCGCGGTCGAATATATTATTTTCATTTTCGTCATGAAAAACGGCGACGGCATAGTTTCCGGCCGACAAGTTCTTGAAGACGGCCCTGGTGCTCAGGCCATTCACCTTAACATCCTTTGAGGCGATTTTTTTATCGTTGTCCGGAAAATCCTCTGGGTTGGCAAACAAGGCCATCCGGACGACGCCTGAGGGGGAACGAAGGCCGGTGACCTCGACCCGCAATTCCGCCGCCGCCCCAGGAACCGGCAACGCCAGCGCCAGAATCATCGCAAGGGCTAACAGCCCTGGAAGCAGAATTCCCCGAAAGATTGTTTTGTTAAGCGCGCTCATTCCCATCGGCACATGCTACGGTTCTTGGCATCAAGCTGGTATCAAGCCGGTCATAATCCCCGCCATCAGGCTCGAAACCTGCCCAAAATAAGGCTTCGCGTCTTAACTCATACCAGAATATTCAAGTAATACCCTCGGGGCACGTCGTTACGCAAGGCCTGCCCCGAGGCCAGAATCCGTTCCAGCCGTTCCAGGGCGCTCCAGAACGCAGCGGCGGCCGGTGAGCGGACAGGGTCCGCAACCGCCTCGAACTTGCGTCCTTCGCGGAACGAATCGGGCCATTCAACCGGTCGGGATGCGGGCGTTCCCGGCCGGGATATGCGCGATTCGGATATTTTCACTATGTCAGCCATCGCTTGCAGCCTACCGTAAAATGGTTAAAGAACCCACTGTCATTTTACCCGCCCTGATCGTCTTTTGAATAGTGCCCGAACTGTATTTCCGGACCACGACCCTCACAGATGTTTTCCAGGCTCCATCTCACACTGTGAAAGGCGAGTTCATCCCAGGGGATATCTTTCAGGGCGAACAGGGCAACGTCTTCGCTTTCCGTTCCCGGCGAGTAGTCAGGCGACGTCATCACCGCTTCATAAAAAACATGAATATGCCCAATGTGGGGAATTTCATAAATTCCGGCCAATCTGCTCACTTCGATGCGGGCGCATGCTTCTTCCCAGGTTTCCCGGATCGCGCCCGCTATCATGGTCTCCCCAATTTCCATAAACCCCGCCGGAACCGTCCATGACCCCTTCCGGGGCTCTATTGCCCGCCTGCAGAGAAGGATTTTTCCCTCCCAGGTACATATTGCGCCAACGACAATTTTTGGATTG
>JAOUPW010000598.1 GCA_029879665.1 Rhodospirillales bacterium
CGTATCGGCGGCCAAACGCTACAACGATTACGGCGTGTTGATTTACGTGGATCTGGATAATTTCAAGCCCATAAACGATACCTACGGTCACGCGGCAGGCGATGAAGTGCTTCGCCATGTCGCCCGAATTCTTCAGGAACACGTTCGCGACTTCGATACCGTGGGCCGATTGGGCGGGGATGAATTCACAGTTTTGCTGAGCCGCACCTCTTTCGATGGCGGTCTAAAACGTGCCGAGGCGCTGGACAGGATCCTCAATTCCTCATTCATACATTGGAATGGCCGCATCATCCGAATCAACGCGAGCCTGGGGGTCCTGGTCTTTGGTCCTGAAGAATCTGACCCCATCGACCTGCTGAATCGGGCTGACAGCGCCATGTACAAGAACAAACGGATGCGATCCCATATGTCCAAGCGTTTGGCGATCGCCTGAACCGGGATGATTCCTATGTCCGTCCAGTACCTGCAGCATTCTCCGGAACGCTTCCCACCACGGGTCCCGGGGATATGAAACCTGATCATCACCCCCCCGGCCCCATGTACCCACTGGTGCTTTATTCAGGGACTGGCGGAACGATGGTTCCGACCGGCATCAAGTCGTCATCCCCGTCAATGTCCGAAGGAGGTTCTCCGGGGCCGAATTCGGCGCAGCAGGATGCCCTTATTCAGGAAATTTCGCGCTCCTTGGACATCCGCAGTATTTCTCCGCGCCACATGGGGGATGTCAGCATGGACCTTTATATGGGAGGAATCCTGTCATGGGAGGAATATTCCATGCTGGCTTTCCAACCGGAACTGCACCCCGATTATGACAAAACCATTGGCGCGTTGCTCGGCAAAAAAGCCGAACCTGACCGGAAGCGGGATTTCGTTTCAGAATGGGAAGAACGTTTGAATTTCGAGATGAAGTATAACGCCGGAAAAAAAGATAAAATTAAGCGTGCCACTACCATTTTCAGAACCCTGTACCGCATTGCCACGATCAAGGAAGTATTTAACTAGTCCTGCCGCAATCCAAACGAAATCACCCCCGTGCCATACTGGAACGGGGGCTCATAAATCAGATTCAAAGCAGAAGGTTAGAATTGCAGGGTGGGACCCACTTGGGCGATTTCCTTTTGCGTCAGCCCGGGGCGAGTCGCAAACCGCCACGAACTTGCATCAATGTTCGTCACCCAGGCATCATAGATTCCGGCGCGGAGAATTTTCCGGCGGAACTTCTTTTTCTCATATTGGGCAAAGGGGCCGATTACAACCCGGTACAAAGAACGGCCATTCTTTTCCGAGGAAACGATGGAAGCATCAAGCTTGACATGCCTTTCAGCCAGCCGGTCCGCGTAAGCTTTGAGCGAGAAACTTCCGATCACATAGAACATTTCCCCCTTGCGCTGAACATCCGCGTTTTTAGCGGATTTCGAGGCCAAGAGAGGTGTTGAGCGAACGTATTGTTGGTGAGCGGGTTTGGAAACGGGTTTGCGGGTCTCTCGGAGAACCCGGTCGGCCGACTTGAGGAGTTTTGAAATACGGGTATTTTTGGGCTTGGGCGCTGGCAACACCTCGAGCGCTTGACGGGACGAATCGGAATAACCAGCCTCAGGCGCAAGAGAAGCCAGCTGAGTCACCTCTGTATTCGTGACGCGTGGCTGGTTCCAGCTGATGTTTACCGCTTGCGATGTGGTGAGTTCATTTGAAGGTGCTTTTGCAACGGCAACACCTTCTTCCGGATAGTCCTGACAAATTTGTCCATCGGTGACACCGCGCCACAGGGCGCAATCTTTTTGAGCGACCAGGGAAATGCCGTGATCCGCAACAGACTTGCCGGTAGTCATCAGGGTTAGCCCATCAAGGGCCCAGGTTGCAACTTGCAACGGAAGCGGAGCCGCACACCCCGCGACAAGAAGGGAACACGTCACGACAAAAAAAGTCTTACCACGCATCCCTCTCATTTAATCCCCAACCCTTCCCTCAGAAGAGGTGATCCACAAATATATTTTCGAGCACGAACCGGATAAATTCCGGTCTTGTATTATTTATGATGTTGGAAAGAAGATATCGTTAATAAACAAAGACCTCAAGTAATATTCCGCACTTTTCGACTTCCCAGGAACATACAAAGACTGGAAAGCAAATGGGATTTCTCCTTTTGCCCTGAAGAAAAAATCGGGAACCTTGAAAGTGACCGGAAGAAAAAAAAGGAA
>JAOUPW010000077.1 GCA_029879665.1 Rhodospirillales bacterium
GCGGTTGAACCCGGCGAACAGAACGGCGAACAGAACGGCGATCAGAGCGATCAGAACAGCGAAAAGGTTGAAACCGTCGGTGGCGATGACCAGGACGACCTTGAATCCCGGCGCCCGATACCCGTTCATCGGCGTTACAAGATTCAGGAAGTCATCAAACGGCGCCAAATTATTCTCGTCCAGGTGGTAAAGGAAGAACGTGGCAATAAGGGCGCGGCGCTTACGACATACCTGTCGCTTGCCGGTCGCTATTGCGTCCTTATGCCCAACACCGCGCGCGGCGGCGGCGGGGTGTCGCGCAAAATCACTTCTGCGAATGACCGTAAACGCCTGAAAAAAACCCTTGCTGATTTAGAAATTCCGTCAGGAATGGGCGTAATTGTCCGCACCGCCGGAAGTGAACATGGCAAAGCGGAAATCAAGCGCGATTACGATTACCTGCTCAGGCTGTGGAATAACATCCGCGAACTAACCTTGGAATCAACGGCGCCATGCCTTGTGCACGAGGAAGGGAATCTAATCAAGCGCTCGATTCGCGATCTCTACAACAAAGATATCGAAGAAATATTCGTGGAAGGCGACGAAGGATACCGGATAGCCAAGGACTTTATGAAATTACTGATCCCCAGTCATTCCAAGAAGGTTCAGCCCTACCGTGATACCGAAAAGTCCTTGCTACAGCGATTTCAAGTTGAGGACCAGTTGGCGGCCATGCACAGCCCGGTGGTGCAATTGAAATCAGGCGGCTATATCGTCATCAACTCCACCGAAGCCTTGGTTGCCATTGATGTCAACTCGGGCCGCGCGACCAAGGAACGCAACATCGAGGAAACGGCATTCAAAACCAACCTTGAGGCCGCCGATGAAGTTGCGCGTCAATTACGGTTACGCGACCTCGCCGGCTTAATCGTAATTGATTTTATCGATATGGAAGTCCGACGCAACCAAACCCAGGTTGAACGCCGCCTCAAGGAGGCCATGAAGAATGATCGGGCCCGCATTCAATTAGGAAGGATAAGTCCTTTCGGATTATTGGAGCTTTCCCGTCAGCGCCTCCGTCCCAGCTTGTTTGAAACCACTTCGGACCCCTGCCCCTATTGCGAAGGAACGGGAGCCAGGCGTTCCGTGGAATCAACGGCACTCCATGTCCTGCGCGCAATCGAGGAAGAGGGAGCCCGCAAAAAGGCAAGTGAGATTACGGTTCATCTTCCAAGCGAGATCTCCCTCTACATTCTCAATCAGAAGCGCATGTCCCTGATCGATATCGAAACCCGCTACAAGATATCCATCTATCTGAACAGCGACGAATCCCTGATCCCGCCTGATTACAGGATCGAGCGGATTAAATTGAAAAACATCACGCCTCTTGACGAAGCGGAAGTTTCACTCGACGAAGCCGGCAGTGGCGATGAACAGGTTGCCGAGACGGCGGGCGAAGACGAGGATGGAAAACGCCGCCGCCGCCGCCGCCCCAGGAAACGCCGGCGCTCGGAGGAGCCACAGGAAACTGAAACCTCCGACGAAGTTGAGGAAGAAAAACTGTCCGCCGGTGAAGCTGCTGTCGCTACCGAGGAACCCAAAGTTAAGAGCGCTGAAGAAGGCGAAGAACCCCGCAAACGCCGCCGCCGCGGCCGCCGCGGCGGGCGTAGACGCCCACGAAATAGCGCAACTCAACAAGAGGGTATTGAGCAAGACGGCCTTGAAAAGGTTGGTGGCGAAGCGGAAGGCGAACCCATTCTTCTTGGTCCGCCAGAGGACAGCCTTTTGCTGGAAGGCCCCGAGACCCCCCCGTCACTAACGGCGCCGGAAGAAAAAGCAGAAGATTCTCCGGAAAGCGAGTCCAATGCCAACCGCGGCAGGAAAAAAACCGTGGCAAAAAAGACCTCGGCCAAAGGGAAAACCCGGACAAAAAGTAAAAAGGCTTCGGCAGAAACCCCGGAAACCGTTGACACCGCCCCTTCTGTTGATGATCGCGCATTGAAACCCGAACCGGCGCCTGTTGAATACAACCCGGTCCCGGAGTCAGAATCTCCGAATATAACGGCAAGCTCACACGAATCTGAACCCGAAGACACCGGCCTAGCCGCCGTGATTACTGTCGACTCGGATGGCCAGGCAACGCCTGCAAGAGAGCCGCGCCGGGGCTGGTGGAAACGGATGACCGAATAAGACTCTAAGCCGTCCAATCGAGAAGGCGGCGGGCGGCGGCGTCCATGTCTTCTGTCGAGCCGGAGAAACTGAACCTAATGAAGTGGTGGCCTCGGTCGGGATCGAAATCGATACCGGGCGTCGCTGCCACGCCGGTTTCCGCCAGCATGCGCTGACAATACGACTGACTGTCGTCCGTCAGATGAGCAACGTCGGCGTAGATGTAGAAAGCCCCTTCCGCCGAAGCCAGCTTGTCGAATCCGGCCTTGGGCAGTTCCCGCAAAAGAAGTTCCCGGTTCCTGGCATAACGCTGCACGTTTCCATCCAGTTCTTCGCCGCAGTCAAAGGCCGCGACCGCGGCAAACTGGGACAGGGTCGGCGGGGAAATAAACAGGTTCTGCGCCAGGCACTCGACAGGCCGGATCAGGGAGTCCGGCACCACCATCCACCCCAAACGCCATCCGGTCATGGAAAAATACTTCGAGAAACTATTGATGATGATGGCATCATCGCTCACTGCCAGCGCCGGGGTCGCCGGTTCTTCGTAGGTAATACCATGGTAGATTTCATCGGAAATCAGGCGCAAACCCTTTTTCGCGCAATAGTTCGCCAGAACTTTCATTTCTTCCTTATGGATCATGGTTCCGGTGGGGTTGGAAGGACTGGCGATGATCAGTCCGTCCAGCCGGCCTTCGACGCGGTCCAGAATTTCGGGCGTCGGCTGGAAGTTGGTCTCCGGTCCGACCAACACGCAAACCGGCTCGATGTTTAGGGATTTCAGGATATTTCGGTAGGCAGGATAGCCGGGGCTGGCCAGTGCAACCCGGTCGCCGGGATCAAAGGATGACAAAAAGGCCAGCAGGAATGCTCCCGACGAACCGGTGGTCACCACGATCCGCTCCAGATTCACGGCAACGTCATATTCGTCCCGGTAATATTTAACGATCCTTTGTCTTAGCGGCAGAACGCCGAACGCATCGGTATAGCCCAGCTTGTCCGAACTCAGCGCCTCCCGCGCGGCGTCCAACACCCCCTTGGGAGCCGGCGTGCTCGGCTGCCCCACCTCCATATGCAGGATATGATTGCCCCGAGCCTCGGCCTCACCGGCGGCGCGCATGACATCCATAACGATGAAGGGAGGGATAATCCCCCGTTTTGCGACCTTAAGCGGCATGATGCATGTCTTTCCCGATCTTTCAGTCGGCGCCGGTTGCCAGCCCGTAGCCCCGGGGATCGGTTTTGATTTCACAGCTTCCCGGATTGGGTGGCAAACCGGCGGAACAGGATATCGCGTTGACCAAGCCCAAGCGCGGTGTCGCCGCGACTTTGTGGTGACGTTGGGTCAGAGAAAAGATAAACGGTTGGCTGAGTCCCTGTTCATAATAGGTCAGGTCAGGCATACCGCTATGATGAACCCGCTTCGCGGCGATGGCATCTTCCAGGGGCTGTTCATCGATTAGCACCCGGGCGGCGACATTTATTAACGCCGTCGGCGCGGTAACGCCGCCAGAGGCAGCGGCGGCAAAAAAGAATTCGTTGACGTTATGATTGACTACTACCATCGGCCCCAGGGAATATGGCCCGCGTCCACCCCTGTCAGGAGCTGCAGCGAACAGAACCCCGGTACCAGACGCAACCCGGCCGGTTCCGAACAGGCTGTTGAGAGTCAGACCACAGGCCACGGCGGAACCATCCCGGTCAGTAACGACGAAACTGGTCGCCGACGGGTTTTCGGCGCGCTCCACCGGTGTCGGACGTAGACGCTCCGACGGGATGTGACGGTTGGACACGTAGCTACGCATCAACGGCTTGATACGACCTTCAAGGGTTAGATCCGATTCGGCGATCTTCGCCGTGCCGCCCTCCCCCATCCATTGTCCCCTGTCGGCATAAGCCCGGAGCGCAGTTTCCGCCAGCAGGTGATTGCGTTCCTCTGCGGGGACGCTGTCATACATATCTTCCAAAATGACCCACATGACGGCCTCAAGGGAACCCGCAGCCGCCGGGGGCGGGGAGAAGTGAAGGGTTTTGTTACCGTAGGGAATCTTGATGGTTTGGCGCCATTGAGGTTTGAAGGCCCTGAGGTCCGTCATGCTGAGCGAACCGCCCGACGCCTTAGCCCCGGCAACAAGTTGACGGGCGAGCATGCCGTTATAGAAATCGCCAGAACCCTTAGCCCTGAGTATGCCCAGCACCCCCGCCAGATCATTCTGGAAAATTCTTTCACCTTCCCCGAGAATCGCTTTCCCGTCGCGGCGACCGAAGATGCGCCGGGTTTCGGGCTCAATCATTAAGGCGTCCGAGACCGTGGCAAGATTCTGCGCCAGAGAACGGGAAACAGGAATCCCGAAGCGGGCTATTTTTTCCGCCGGTGAAACCAACCGAGCCCAAGACAGTCTGCCGTATTTAGAATGAAGAGCAAAAAAACCACGGGCATTGCCGGGAACGGCAGTCGGTCGGGTTGCACCCGCCGAAATCCGGGACGGCGCCTGGGCTAGAAAGTCGATGGCTTCGGCGGTCTTGCTCTTATGATCCCAGACAACACAGACCCCGCCGCCGCCGAGCCCTGCCGAAGACGGCAAGGTTACGGAAAGGGCGAAATAGACGGCTACCGCCGCATCGACGGCGCTGCCGCCGGAAGACAGAACTTCCCGGCCAATCAGGGCGGCCCGGGGCTCGTCCGTGGCCACGCCGCCAAGAAAGCCTTCTACGAAACCGATCGTGCCCCGTTTAGATTCATCTTCCGCGGCACAGGCCACGAGCATGATCGCTAGTAAAACCGGGAACATTTGACGCACACCGCGCACCCAACTACCTTTAGTGGGAACAAGGGGATAAATCGCTTTGCTAAAATCCATTCGCCTATCAGTCTCCGTTTTTGGTTTTTTTGCCGCCATTCTGGTGTTTCCGGTCGTCCCGGCCGCGAAAAACCTCTCAATCATCCGCGATGCCGAGATAGAAAATACCATCCAGGCCTATGCAGCGCCACTATTCAAAGCGGCTGGATTGGTCCCGTCCTCGGTTAATATATATCTGGTCAAGGACCGTACCCTGAACGCTTTTGTCGCCGGAGGCCAGAACCTCTTTATCCATACCGGCCTTCTGGTCCGCTCGGAAAACGCCGATCAGGTGATAGGGGTGATTGCCCACGAAACCGGCCATATTGCCGGCGGCCACCTGACCCGGACCAACGAGGCTCTTCGCAACAGTACCGCCCAGACGATTTTGGGCGCCGTTCTTGGCGTTATTGCCGCCGTCGGTACCGGCCGGGGAGATGTCGGCGCCGCCGTTATCGCGGGAAGCCAGGGCTCCAGTATCCGGTCCTTTCTACGCTACAGCCGAATCCAGGAATCAGTCGCCGACCAGGCGGCAGCCCAGTTTTTGGAAAATACTGGCCAGTCGGCCCATGGGCTTCTGGAATTCCTGAACATCCTAAGTCAGGGAGAACCGCTGAGCACGGAAACACAGAACTCCTACATGCGTTCCCACCCCATGAGCCGGGAACGGATCGAATCCCTGCAGACCCATATCGCGAAATCACGTTTTTCGGACATACCTTCCTCGGAAGATTTTCAGACCAGGCACCGGATCATGCGCGCCAAGCTGCTGGCCTTTCTGGAACCTAAAACGATCATCACCGGCAGGTACAAGGAAACGGACAACAGCATCGAAAGCCGCTATGCCCGTGCCATTGCCTATTACCGGGTGCCAAATCTGGAGAAAGCCCTCCCTCTTGTTGACGGCTTGATCGCGGAACAGCCTAACAATGCGTACTTTCACGAACTGAAGGGGCAAATGCTGTTTGAAAACGGGCGGGTTCAGGAAGCCCTCGGCCCGTATACGAAAGCGACTGAACTAATGCCCGGATCCGCGCTGTTAAGATTGGGACTGGCCAGAGCGCAACTGGAATCCAACAATCCGGCGTTGCTCCAACTTTCCGCCCTGAACTTTCAGTCTGCCTTGCAAAGAGAACCCCGCATGCCTTTCGCCTGGCGCCAGCTTGCCATCGCCTACGGGCGCACCAATCAGCCGGGCATGAGTGCACTGGCGCTTGCGGAAGAAGCGCTTCTTCTTGGCAACCAGCGCAACGCGCTTTATCAGGCGGGGAAAGCGGAAACCCTGCTGCCTCGCGGCTCCATCGGTTGGCTCAAGGCCCAGGACATCCGGGAGGCCGCACAATTTCTTGACCGCGAAAAAAAGTGAGCCGCCATTCCTTACATCCTTGCCATTGATCAGGGAACAACCAATACACGGGCCATCCTGTTCAATGCGGATGGCCGGGTGGAGCACGCCGCGCAACGTGAACTGCCGCAAATGTATCCCCGGGACGGTTGGGTCGAACATGACCCCAGGGAAATCTGGAACGCAACCCGGGACGTCTGCAGCCAGATTCTGAGCCGAGACGACGTGTCTGCCGAAAACGTCGCCGCTATAGGCATCACCAACCAGCGCGAAACCACCGTCCTTTGGGATCGCGGCAGCGGACAGCCGCTTCATAACGCCATTGTCTGGCAGGACCGCCGCACGGCGGACACCTGCAGGAAGTTTAAGGAATCCGGATACGAATCCATGGTGCAGAAAAAAACGGGTCTTCTGATCGATCCCTATTTTTCCGCATCAAAGATCGCTTGGTTACTTGACGCCGTGCCTGGCGCCCGCACTGCCGCCAAGTCCGGCACTCTGGCCTTCGGCACCATTGACTGTTTCCTTCTCTGGCATCTGACCGGAGGCAGGGTTCACGCCACCGATGCCAGCAACGCAGCCCGCACCATGCTGTTCAATATCCACTCCCAGGCGTGGGATCAGGACCTATTGCAACTATTTGATATACCAAAGGAAATTCTTCCTGAAGTCCTTGATTGCAGCGGCCTCTTCGGGGTAACGGATCGGGATTCCTTCGGTGCCGAAATCCCCATCACCGGTATGGCCGGCGATCAGCAGGCCGCCGCCTTCGGGCAGGCCTGTTTTCAACCCGGGATGATCAAAAGCACCTATGGCACTGGCTGCTTCGTGCTGTTGAATACCGGCAACGAGGCAATCCCGTCCAACAACCGTTTACTCTCAACCGTGGCCTACCGATTGAAAGGCAAAACAACCTACGCCGTTGAAGGTAGTATTTTCATTGCCGGCGCTGCTATTCAATGGCTTCGCGATGGTCTCGGCGTGATCAGTCATGCCGCCGACAGCGAAGCCCTTGCCCGCGGCATCGATCACACCGGCGGAGTCTACCTAGTGCCCGCGTTCACCGGGCTGGGCGCGCCCTATTGGGATCCCGCCGCGCGCGGTGCCATCTTCGGCCTAACCCGGGACAGCGGCGTTTCCGAACTCGTCCGCGCCGCATTGGAATCAGTTTGTTATCAGACCCGAGATCTGA
>JAOUPW010000599.1 GCA_029879665.1 Rhodospirillales bacterium
TTTTGATATCGAACGGGCCAGAAAAGGCGTCGATGTTATCACCCTTCACGATATTCGCTGGAAACGCCGGGATATCAAATCCATTTCACTTCTGCCCAACGTTCTCGGTAAACAGGAAGCGCGTGAAAAAGGAGCGTACGAGGCATGGCTCGTCGATGACGATGGAACTGTCACCGAAGGAACCTCCTCCAATGCATGGATTGTTTCATCTGAGGGAGAACTGATTACCCGTCAGGCCGATGAAGATATTCTCAGCGGAATAACGCGCCTTGCGATTATGAGGCTTGCGCAGGAAGAAGGGATCATCCTCGTGCAACGACCCTTCACGGTTGCCGAGGCTAAATCCGCCAGCGAAGCATTCGTTACAAGTAGTACTTCTTTTATCAAACCGGTGATCCGGATCGACGGCGAACGGATCGGAACGGGAGATACGGGTCCGGTCGCGGATAAATTATTGACCTATTACGGAGATTACCTAGATTCCCAGGAACCCATGAAGTGAGCGGCTTGTTCGTCGAGAAACCTCCACAAGCCATTATCTTTGATTGGGACAACACCCTGATTGATTCATGGCAAGTCATTCACCAGACCCTGAACGCGACTTTTGACGATTTTGGTCTTCCGTCCTGGACAATGGAAGAGACCAAAAACAAAGTTCGTCATTCACTGCGGGATAGTTTTCCGGCTCTTTTTGGTGATCGCTGGGAAGAAGCGGGGGCGACCTACTACAAATATTTTTCCGAAATTCATCTGAAAGAACTGCATCCGCTTCCAGGGGCTGGTGAAATGCTCGAAGCTCTTAACCGTGCCGGGATTTTTATGGGTGTCGTCAGCAATAAAAAAGGCGATTTTTTGCGCAAGGAAGCATCTTACTTGGGCTGGGACCATTTGTTCGGCCGGTTGATTGGCGCCACAGATGCGAAAAGAGACAAACCTTCTCCAGACCCGGTTTTTTTGGCACTGGACGGAAGCGGTCATTCCCCCGGAAGCGGAGTTTGGTTCGCCGGGGATGCTGGAATTGATCTGGAATGCGCCGTAAATTCGGGCTGTGTTCCCGTTCTGATCCGTGAAAAAGCTCCGGAAAAGGCTGAATTTGACGATTTTCCTCCTTCTTTACATTTTGAAAGCTGTCAAGAGCTTTGCATTCGCGCCTTGAGGTTGTAATGTGCTCAAGGACCGGTTTGCGCAAAAAAAGTTTCTTTCCGAGAAACGAGGGGGACCGGGCTTTAAAGTAATAGCTGGAAGGAACGGTTTTGGCCCATGCCGATCAAAATCTTCCGATAAGAAACAAAAGGGGAAATACCCATGGCATCCGATAAATCTCAAAATGTTCAGGATGTGTTTTTAAACTACATCAGAAAGAATAAAACTCCGGTTACCGTATTTCTTGTCAATGGTGTTAAACTTCAAGGCATCGTCACTTGGTTTGACAACTTTTCCGTCCTTTTGCGTCGGGATGGGCATACACAACTTGTTTACAAGCATGCTATTTCCACGGTGATGCCGTCTACCCCGGTGCAATTGTTTGAACCGGAAAAAGAAGAAGGCAATACGGAATAGATTGTCCGACAATATTGGGAAAGAGGCCGGTATCCGTTCGCAGGATGACGACCGTCAGACGTGTCTGATTATTCATCCTCACCGGAAATCCGTAAAACAGTCATCCAGGTCTCCTGAGTCCCGGCTGGGGGAATGTGTAAGCCTCGCCAGTGCTATCGACCTGATGGTTGCCCATGCCGAAATATTCAATATTTCAAAAATTGTTCCTGCCACTTATTTTGGTCGCGGAACCGTCACCAAATTTAAAGACGTCATTGAGGCTGAACATGTAGATGTCGCCATTGTCGATGGACAATTGTCGCCGGTGCAACAGAGAAATCTTGAAAGAGCCTGGAAATGCAAGGTCATTGACCGTACGGCCCTTATTCTGGAAATTTTTGGAAATCGCGCACGCACCCGCGAAGGCGTTCTTCAGGTTGAACTAGCGGCTCTTAATTACCAACGATCCCGTCTTGTCAGATCCTGGACCCACCTTGAACGTCAACGGGGGGGATTTGGCTTTATGGGCGGTCCCGGCGAAACCCAGATCGAAACCGACCGCCGCCTGATCGGAAATCGAATCACCAAGCTCAAACTTGAACTTGCCGAGGTCAAGCGAACCCGGATCCTGCACAGACAGGCACGAA
>JAOUPW010000600.1 GCA_029879665.1 Rhodospirillales bacterium
CCAGTGTCCCCCATTCCTTTTTGAGGGTCTCGAAGACGGAATCCATACTCGATTCGTCGGTCACGTCACAGGGCATAATCAGATTTGAGCCGAGCGTTTCAGCCAGGGGCTTGACCCGCTTCAGAAGGGCTTCGCCCTGATAAGTGAAAGCAAGCTCCGCGCCCTGTTCGCTGACGGCCTTGGCAATTCCCCAGGCAATCGAGCGATCATTGGCGACGCCCATGATCAGGCCTTTTTTCCCCTTCATTAGGGGGGTTACATCAGTCATAAATCCCTCTCGAAATGTAAAAAAACGCCAAAAAAAAACCAATTTGGGGTTCATCCTACACGAAACCCCGAAAAGACAAAAGGTAAGGGGGATGTTTTCCTGAGCCCGCTTGGCTTATATGATGGGGGAGGGGAGGCGTCAATCGCAGGAAATGAACTCCATGCCCGAGTCTCCGAAAAGGACTGAATGGGTGCAGCGGACCCTGGCATTTGCTATCTTTACCCGCCGGCGCTTTATCCGGGATAAGTGCCTGCGCGCGGCGGCGTCCCTCAGTTATACCTCTCTTCTCGCCCTGGTGCCGGTCGCGGCGATCGGGTTTACGGTTTTGTCCGCGTTCCCCGTGTTTGCCGAATTTGAGGAACAAATCCAGGATTTTATTTTTGAAAACCTAATGCCGGAAACCATCAATGCCGCCCAAGGCTATTTCAACGACTTTATTGATAATGCCAGCAAGATGACCGTTCCCGGAATCATCGGCCTGTCGATCACGGCCATGCTGCTTCTGGCGTCCGTTGAAAGCGCGCTCAATTACATCTTCAGGGTGACCAAAAACCGCCGGCTGGCGTCCCGCCTTACCATGTACTGGACGATTATCACTTTGGGACCGTTGTTGCTGGGGGCCTCGTTTTCTCTCTCCAGTTATTTCATTTCGTTTACGCAGGGCGGTGGAGGAGAACTGATGGCCGGGGTCGCGGGGCGGTTGATTCGCGCACTCCCCGCCGGCCTGACCATGGTTGCATTTTCTTTGTTTTATATCGTTGTTCCCAATCGACCTGTGCGCTGGTGGTATGCCGTCTTGGGGGGGGTGGTCGCGGGGGGGCTTTTTTCCGGCCTTAGATGGGGGTTCGGCATCTACCTTGTCTATGTTCCCACCTATCAGACCATTTATGGTGCGGTGGCAATAATTCCCATTTTTCTGGTCTGGATGTATATGTGTTGGGCGGTTGTTCTGTTTGGGGCGGAAATCGTAGCTGCGCTGGTGGATTGGGAAAAGGTTGAAACCCGCCTGAGTAGTTTTCAAAAGATCTGATCCGATTTTTTTTCCTACCCTTGCCCTAATCCTTGTGCTGGCCTTTGTTTTTTTTCCGGGCTGGCCATTTTTTAACGAAGTCTGTCAGGTCCTTGTCCGGAAGAGAAGGCAAAACCACCTTTAGCCGGATGAAATGATCTCCTCGGCTTCCCCCCGTGATCTTGGCGCCCTTGCCTTTCAGGCGCAGGACGGAATCCGTATTGGAATTTTCCGGAACATTCACAGAAACCTCGCCGTCAATGGTCGGAACCGTTAGTTTCGTGCCGAGAACGGCCTGATCGAGGGATATGGCGTGAGTGCTATGAATGTCATTTCCCTCCCTTCGGAAGAGCGGATGGGGCGTGACCAAGATTTTCACATGGGCGTCTCCCGGCCTGCCGCCGCCAATTCCCCCCATTCCCTGACCCCTGAGCCGGAGAATCTGGCCGTCTTCGGTATTTTCGGGGATGCGGACGTCGAGATGCTTGCCGTTGGTCATTTTGATGCGCCGGGTCGCGCCATGAAGGGCTTCGACGAAATCAACTTTCAGGGTGTAGGTGATGTCTGTTCCGTCAACCTTCATTCCTTCCCGTCCAGGGGTCGCGCGATTCCGGAAAAAGCGTTTGAAAGCCGTTTCCCTTTCTTGGGCTCGTTGACGTGACCTGGCATGGGCATAAGGGCCGGATCGGGATTGTGAAGCGTGTTCCCTCGTCATCCCCATCCCTCCACGGTCATAGAGTTCCCGTTTTTCGGGATCGGAAAGCAAGTCGTAAGCCGCAGAGATTTCTTTGAATTTGTTTTCCGCCCCGGGATTGCCGGGATCGCGGTCCGGGTGATGCTTGTGAGCAAGAGACCGGTAGGCCTTCTTGATTTCGCCGGCAGAGGCATCGGGGCGGATATTGAGGGTT
>JAOUPW010000601.1 GCA_029879665.1 Rhodospirillales bacterium
AAGCAATAGATGTAGACCAGATCGTAACGTTCCGGCCCCTTATCAAGAGGGGCCGGAACTGTTTTGGACTACTGTTATCAGGCAAACCCGGTTTTTTTACGACAAAGGGGATGAACATGAGATCGCAGGCGACGGACCGGATCAAGGCGAGTATAACAACAACCAGTTCTGCAGACCGTCGACAATTATGCCGGAACGGCTCAACAGCACTCGACTTCCTGTGCAAGCACCCGGAAGTGGCGGCATTTATAATCGCCGCCTTCGGCACCCGCATGGGGACGCGCATCTGATGGATTCGGGCGACATGCTGTCCGTGCCCTATCTGCTGGTTGCAGGCGACATGGATGACCTGACGCCGTAAGCCTTGAGGTTCCTGCAATCATTGACATAATGGTTTCTTCGATCGCGAAGGCCCAAGTTTATAGGGGAGTATTGGCCATGCAACTGCCATCAAAGTTCATCGACATTTCCATGATTCTGGATAACGAAACAGTCACTGATCCCCCGGTCATGCGCCCAAATATTGAATACAAGACCGGCGCCGACAACGCTGAAATGGTCTGCGAATTCTTTCCCGGCCTGAAACCGGAGGATCTGCCGGATGCTAAGGGCTGGTCGTGGGAAAAGATCACCCTGGTCACCCACAACGGTACCCACCTTGATGCGCCCTACCATTTTCATCCTGTTGATAAAAACGGCAAGGACATGATGACCATCGACGAGGTGCCGCTGGATTGGTGCTTCCGCCCGGGTGTCAAACTGGATTTCCGGAAAAAACCCGACGGCCACGTGGTCACGGCCGCGGAAGTCGAAGAAGAACTGACACGCATCGGCCACGAGCTCCAACCCTTTGATATCGTCCTTGTAAACACCCGGGCCAGCGAATGTTACGGCACCGACGAATATCTCACCGCCGGCGCCGGCATGGGCCGGGAAGCGACACTGTATCTCACCGAACGGGGGGTGCGGGTGACCGGAATCGATGCCTGGGGCTGGGATGCTCCCTTCAGTCACACCCGCAAAAGGTGGGAAGAAACCCGCGATCCGTCGATCATCTGGGAAGGCCATTACGCCGGTATTGATGTGCCCTATTGCCACCTGGAAAAACTGATGCACCTGGAAAAGCTTCCGGCCAACGGCTTCACCGTCGCCTGCTTCCCCTGCAAGATCAAGGGCGCATCGGCGGGCTGGACCCGGGCCGTCGCCATGTTTGATTGAGTTGCCCCGCAGGTGTCGTGGACTTGGTTAATTTTCGGGCTTTTGTTGTGGGCGGGCGCGCATCTGTTCAAGCGGGTGTTGCCCGCGCGGCGAGCCGCCATGGGCAAGGCCGGGCGGGGCGTGGTGGCCGTTCTGGTGCTGGCGTCAATTATCCTGATGGTGATCGGCTATCGCGGTATTGATAAAGAGCCGCTCTATGCCCTGCCTGTCTGGACCTGGCATGTAAATAATCTGCTGATGCTGGTTGCCATCTTCCTGATGGACGTGGGCAAGGCCGGCGGTGTGGTCGCGGCGAAGGTGCGCCATCCGATGCTTTTAGGCGTTATGATCTGGGCCGTGGCGCACCTCCTGGTCAACGGCGACCTGGCATCGTTGGTTCTGTTCGGCGGGCTCTTGCTCTGGGCGCTGATCGAAATGGCGGTCATTAACCGAGCCGAGGGACCGTGGGCCGCGCCGGAGGTGGGGCCCATCGTCAACGATGTCAAGTTTATGGTCTTAGCTCTGGTCCTTTACGCCATCATCGTGGGCATTCATTACTGGTTGCTGGACTATTCGGTGATCCTGTTGCTTGCTTGAAACCCTCACGACTAAAGCACGCGATATCCGGTTCCAATGTTTGATTCCAGTTTTACAATCAGCGTCCGGTGTTTTTCCGCCAAGCGGCCATGAAACCGGGGGCGATTTTTTCAAGGTCTTGGTCTGAAACCCGCCCCGTCCGGGTCATGTAGGAATGGGCGAAGTCGTAAGGCGCCAGGTGCATCAAATCCGCCATGCCTTCGTACCACCGCGCGCTGACGTTGGCGGCGGTGCGGATGGCTTCGGCCGGCGGGCGGCGGATTTCCTCGAAACGATGGAAGGCGACATTGATGTCGTCCCCGGCCTCGCCAAAAGCCTTGTTCAGCGCAATGGCGTCTTCCATGGCCAGACGTGTTCCGGAACCGATGGAGAAATGCGCCGTTCTCAGC
>JAOUPW010000602.1 GCA_029879665.1 Rhodospirillales bacterium
CGAACTGCTCAAGCTGGATCACGTTCAGGACAGCGCCCCTGTCGGCAACGGCGGCGCGGCGCCCGAAGCCGAAGAAGAAGATGCGGCAGAACCCGCTGTTTCCTCTGTCGCGGGTTTTCTTGGCAGCGGCTCGGGTTCGGACGACGAACTGTTTATCATTGTTGCCCAGGTCGGCACCAATACCTTCGGTATTATCGTCGACCGGGTGTTCGATACCGAGGAAATCGTAGTCAAGCCGGTGGCGCCGATCTTACGTAACATTCCTTTTTATTCCGGCAATACCATTTTGGGTGACGGTAGCGTCATCATGATCCTCGATCCCAACGGGATTGCCGGCAAGACCGGCGAAGCCCATTCCAAGCCCCAGGAGACAGGGACCTCCGTGGTCGGCCACGGCGAAACAAAGACTTCGATGCTAATTTTCCGTGCCGGTGGCGAGGAGCTAAAGGCGGTGCCCCTGGCTCTGGTTGCCCGGCTGGAAGAAATCGACATGGCCACCACTGAAAAGTCCCACGGCCAGTACGTGGTCCAGTACCGAGGCCACCTGATGCCGCTGATCCCCTTCAATGCGGGCCATGAGTGGAGAGCGGAAGGGCGCCAGCCGATCCTGGTGTTCACCGACCGCGAACGCAGCATGGGCCTGGTGGTCGACGAAATCGTCGATATTGTTGAAGACAAGTTGAGTATCGAAATTTCTTCTGGCGGCAAGGACGGTCTGGTTGGCAGCGCCGTCATCGATGGCAAGGCGACCGACGTCATCGATGCCGGATATTACCTGACCCAGGCATTTTCCGACTGGTTCGGGGGATCCAGTGGCGCCTTGTCTTCAGATAATGAAGGCGGCATCAAGGTGCTGCTGGTCGATGACAGCCCGTTTTTCCGCAATCTTCTGACCCCGATCCTTTCCGCCGCCGGATTTAAGGTGACCACGGTTGAAAGCGCCCAGGACGCGCTGAAGCTGCGGGAAGACGGAATGGTCTTTGATGTCATTGTCAGTGATATCGAGATGCCTGAAATGGATGGTTTTGAATTTGCGAGCGCCGTCCGGTCGGATAATCGCTGGGAATCAACGCCAATGGTTGCTCTGTCCGCGCGTGCAAGCGACAAGGATTTTGAGCGTGGAAGAGATGTCGGCTTTAGCGAATATGTGGCGAAATTTGATCGTGAATCCCTGGTCGGAACTCTTGCGGAAACGATATCCGCGGCATCTGGGAGCGCCGGGTAAATCTATTTAGGCGAATGTTCCCGGAAGCTGGCCTCCTTCTGCTTCCGGGGCACCTTCGCGTATATTTACGCCGAACACTTCATCAGGCCCGTACCGGCGCCGGGGAGCCCGTTCTGCAATTATGAGGCAATTGAAACTTTTCGGTTTTCCATTAAGATGTTGCGGTCACTTAAAACAATTCCAATATATAAAGTCTAGTTGTCAGAACCGTCTCTGTTCATATAGAAAGTATTTGATAATACATCATAATAGTAATTTGCCTGACTCGGGATGGTCCTCATAGGAGCGAAGCGTGGCATGAAATCTTGTCTAATTGTTGATGATTCCAAGGTCATCCGGATGGTTGCCAGGAAGATCTTGCAGGAACTGGAATTTGAAACCGAAGAAGCGGCGGATGGTAAAATAGCGCTTGATGAATGTAAGCGTAAAATGCCGGACGCTGTGCTGCTGGATTGGAATATGCCGGTTATGAGCGGCATTGAATTTCTTCGTGAGCTCCGCGCGTTGCCGAATGGAAAATCCCCGATCGTTGTTTTTTGCACCACGGAAAACGACATTGAACACATACAGGAAGCGATAGAAGCGGGCGCTAACGAGTACATAATGAAACCTTTTGACAGCGAAATTATTCAAGCAAAATTTGCCCAAGTCGGCCTGTTGTAACCGCCCCACTTTACTGTGACATAAAAAAATTATTGGAAACAGGCATGGTGCTTGAATCAGCAAAACGCTCGACCGATCCTATCAGGGTGATGGTTGTTGACGATTCTGCGGTTGTCCGGGGGTTGATTAGCCGTATGTTGGAGAGTGATCCGGGAATAGATGTGGTCGCGACGGTCGGAAACGGCGAACAGGCGGTCAAGAAAATTTCGACTACCGATGTTGATGTCATTGTTCTTGATATCGAAATGCCGGTGATGGATGGCCTGACCGCTCTTCCCAAATTGCTTGAAGTC
>JAOUPW010000604.1 GCA_029879665.1 Rhodospirillales bacterium
AGCGAACCATCATGGATGACACCGCCCCCGGTTCTGTCGCCGTCGCCGTTGGCGGCGTGCAGTGCAACCCCATTCCGGCGCCGATCGCGCCGGCCGATCTTGGTCATGTGACCTTGTCGCCCACGGATTCGTTCGAGGCGGGGGCGTTTGCAACCTTCACCCTGGTTTATACGGCGGGGAAATACGGGATCGATGATTCCGGCTCTCTCCGCATCTGTTTCCGGTTTGCCTCCGATCAGTCCCGGCCCCAGTTCGAAAATCCCCAGGGGCCGGGTTACACCACCGTCCGTGCCTCCAACGACGCGGTGCTGGAAGTCCGCTACGATCCCAAGGGCAACGTGCGCCCGTGGGACCGCACCCTTTACATCAAAGTGGTGCGCGGCTTCATGGCTGAAGGGGACACCCTCACCATCGTACTCGGCGACACGTCCCAAGGTTCGCCCGGGTTCCGCCTGCAGACCTTTTGCGAAGAGACTTATGAATTCCGCGTCCTCGCCGATCCCATCGCCACCTGCAATTATCAGGAACTGCCCGTGCAACCCCATATCAAGCTGGTGCCCGGCGCGCCCGAGACCTGGGTGGCGATGGCGCCGACGGTGCGCCGCGTGGGCGAGGCGTTCACCCTTAAACTGAAAGCCGAGGACCGCTGGGGCAATCCTTCCGACCGCATGGATCAGACCGTGCGCCTGGAAAGCAACCTTCCCGTTGCCGGCCTTCCCCCATCGGCCACGTTTGTTCCCGGCCAGTTTACCCGGGAGATTGCCGGGCTTTTCGTGGAACAAGCAGGCGACGTGCGGATCCGGGTGCTGGATGACGCCGGGGATGTGCTGGCGGAAGCCACCCCCATTCGCATTGTGGCCGCCGCCGAGTTGATTCCGTTCTGGGCCGATCTGCACGGCCAGTCGGAAGAAACCATCGGTACCGGCACGGCGCGGGAATATTTTGAATTCGCCCGCGACCGCGCCTTTGTCGACGCCTGCGGCCATCAGGGCAACGATTTCCAGATCACCAATGAATTCTGGAATGGCCTGGACGACCTTTCCGCCGAATTCGACGCGCCCGGCACCTACGTCACCCTTCCCGGATATGAATGGTCGGGAAATACGTCGTTGGGTGGTGACCGCAACGTCTATTTCACCGGGGAAGGGCGGCAGATCCGGCGGTCGTCCCATGCGCTGGTTGCCGACCGCAGCGACCTCGCCACCGACGCCACCACCGCCGCCGAATTGTTCGAGACCTTTGCCGCCACCGGCGAAGACGTGGTCGTTTACGCCCATTGCGGCGGGCGCTACGCCGATATCCGCATGGCCCACGACGGCCGGTTCGAAAAATCCATGGAGATACATTCCTCCTGGGGCACCTTCGAATGGTTGATGCAGGACGCGTTTGAGTTGGGCTACCGGGTCGGCATCGTCGGCAATTCCGACGGCCATAAGGGCCGCCCCGGCGCCAGCTTCCCCGGCGCATCCCAGTTCGGCGCCGTCGGCGGACTCACCTGTTTCCTGATGCCGGAATTGAGCCGGAAGGCTTTGATCGAGTGCATTCGCCGCCGCCGCCATTACGCCACCACCGGCGGGCGCATGATGATCGATGTTCACGCCGAATTCCCGCAAGGGGGCGTGCGCTATCATGACGATCCCGCGCTTGGGCCGGCGCAAGGCGAGGCGGCGACTTCCGCGATGATGGGCGATCTGGTCAAGCTGGCCAAAGGCCACGCCACGTTGAAGGTGGATATTCTGGCGTCCGCCCCCATTGAGCGGGTGGAGATCTTCAGCGGCCTGAAGAAGCTGGAAACCCTCAAGCCCTATCGCCAGGAGGAACTGGGCAACCGCATCCGGGTGGTCTGGGAAGGGGCCGAATACCGGGGCCGCTTCCGCCAGGTGATCTGGGACGGCTCGGCGGTGTTCTCCGGCAATGAAGTTGTCGACGCCAAACCCATTAATTTTTTCAACCGGGACAAGACCCTGGAGCGGGTGGGCGGCAACGAACTGAAATGGCGGGCGCTGACCACCGGCAATTTCGGCGGCTTCGATGCCTGGCTGAGCGACCCCTACGGCGGGACGCTCAAATTGGAAACGCCGCTGATCACCTGCGGCGTACCATTGGAAGAAATTGGTTACGAGGACGAGGTGGTGGATGCCTCCGGCGTGCTGCCCCGATTTGTGAAAATTTTCCGGCT
>JAOUPW010000603.1 GCA_029879665.1 Rhodospirillales bacterium
CCAGCGAAAAGACCGAGGCGCCGATCAGAATGATGAATACCATGGACGATATTTCCATGGTCGAACGCATGACTTCATGCAGGACCGATATGCCCGTTTTTTCGATTTTGGCCTGGTAGGTTCTGCTCAGGCTGACCAAAACCCCCCAGGACAGGCCAAAGGCGCCGATCACGCAGATCGCGATGCCCAACATGTCCCGGGCGGAGATTTCGTTCCGCGAGATGCGCAGATCCATGGTGTTGGCGGCAAACAACATGACGATCAGGGAGATGGCGGCAATGTAGATGGGCGTGTTGCTGCGTCGGTCAACCCGCATGCCGGCAAGAAGAACGGCGCCGACGGCGCCGACTGCGGCGGCTTCGGTGGGGGTGGCGATGCCGGCCAAAATCGAGCCCAGAACGGCAACGATCAGAATGATCGGCGGGATCAGGGCTTTCGCGATGCGTTTTCCCAGTCCGCTTGCCTCAAGCTCCTTCGCCGGGATCGCCGGTGAAGAATTGGGACGAAACCAGGCCATGAAAAGCTGATAGAGCATGTACATGCCGACCAGAGCCAGGCCGGGCAGCAGCGAGCCGGCGAACAGGTCGCCGACGGAAACCGGTTCCGGCGACCAGTTGCCCAGAGTCCGCTGGGCGTCAATATAAGCGTTCGAGATCTGGTCGCCGAGCAGAACCAGGACGATGGACGGCGGAATGATCTGGCCCAGGGTGCCGGCGGCGCAGATCGACCCGCAGGCAAGGGAAGGGTCGTATCCGCGCCGGAGCATGGTCGGCAGGGAAAGCAGGCCCATGGTGACCACGGTGGCGCCGACGATCCCGGTGCTGGCGGCGAGCAGGGCGCCGACCAGGGTGACGGATACACCCAGGCCGCCGCGCAAAGTCCCGAACAGCATGCCCATGCTGTCGAGCAGTTCTTCGGCTACCTTGGAGCGTTCCAGCATGACTCCCATAAACACGAACAGGGGAACCGCGATCAGAACCTCGTTGGTCATGGCGTTGCCGAAAATACGCGACGGCAGGGCGCCGAAGAGCGAAAAATCGAATACCCCGAACGTCCAGCCGATGACTGCGAATATAAAGCCGGTTCCGGCCAGGGTGAAGGCGACCGGAAACCCCGCCATGAGAAACCCACAGGCGGACGCGAACATCAGGATATCGAGGATTTCCTTCAGTTCCATGCTTATAGCTCGGGCTGATGGTTAAGGTGTTGCGGTGTTTTTCGATTGACGCCGCGGAGCGTGAGCAGGGAATTAAGGACGATGGAAATCCCCTGCAGCAGAATGAGCACAACAAAGACGAGGATGATGCTCTTGAGGAGAAAGACGGCCTGAATTCCGCTGGTTTCTTTTGATCCCTCCAGCACCTTCCACGAATTTCTCACATAGGACCACGAGGACACCCAAAGCAGGATGCTGACCGGAGCCAGGAAGAAGATCACACCGAACATGTTGATCAGCGCCTTTTTCTTTATCGAAAGATCCCGGTAAAAAATGTCGACCCTGACATGCCCATCATGGAGCAAGGTATATCCCGCGCCGGCCATAAACAGGATTGCATGCATATAGACCACGGATTCCTGCATCATGATCGAGCCGATTCCGAAAATATACCGCATGACCACAACCATGAACTGGATCAAAACCATGATCAGCGCGAGCCATGCGACATATTTCCCGACCCGTTCATTGAACGCGTCGATCAGTTTGGCGAGGGATTGAACGGTAGACACGTAAAGGACACCTAAATCAAACGACCGGAACGGTCAAAAATGAAAAAAACCGGAAAAGCCTGCACGAAAAAGGCGTACAGGCTTTTCCTGATATCCATGTTCCTAATATTTGAAGGGTAGAAGCCGTGCATTCCAATAGGCCTGATCGGAAAGCTTCGACCAGGCAATGGCCTGTTTGCGGAATGCGTAGAAGCTGTCGTAGACCTTTTTGGTCATGGCATCGGATTTACCGGCTTCGGCAACCACTTGGCCGGATGCTTCGCCAATAGCCTGAAGGACGTCACGCGGCATTTCCTTCAACTGCACGCCGTGTTTGGTGCGCAGGGTCTGCAAGGCTCCGCCGTTGCGGGCGTTGAACTCAGCGAAGGAACGGTTGTTTTCCGAGGCGCAGGCCTGCTCGATGATCGTCTGGTGGGTTTTGCTTAGGCCGTCCCACATTTTCTTGTTGAGA
>JAOUPW010000605.1 GCA_029879665.1 Rhodospirillales bacterium
AGAGGGCGTCGAATTCGGGCAGACGGTCCCGGGCCTCCACGCGTTTGACCGGAAAGCCGGTGGCGAGGCGGGCCAGCGCCGCCTGTAGCTTGTTATCCGCCAGGGCGCGTCGGGCGTTGTCGTCGAAATTCCGTGTCGTGACCTTCATGGCGCGCCTCGGTTATCCATCATCGTCCATCTCCGGGCCTTCGCCGATCGCAGGTCCTTCGGCCATGCCCGCCAGCACCTCGGCAATGTGGCGGGCGCGAACGGTTTCCCCCCGGCGCGACAGCCGCCCGGCGATATTGAGCAGGCATCCCAAATCGCCGGCGAGTAGGGTCTTCGCCCCGGTGGCCAGCACGTCGTCCGCCTTGGCGTCGACGATGGCCCCGGAAATATCCGGAAACTTGACCGAAAACGTGCCGCCGAATCCGCAGCAGGTATCCGCCGCCGCGCCCTCCGTTAAGGTCAGGCCCCGCACCGATTGCAGCAGACGTCGGGGCTGCTCCCGGATGCCCAGCTCGCGCAGCCCCGAACAGCCGTCATGGTAGGTGACGGCGCCGTCGAACGTGGCCCCGGTGTCGGTGACGCCGAGAACATCGGTCAGAAACGACACCAGCTCATAGGTCCGTTCACCCAACGCGCGGGCGCGGGCGGACAGTTTTGCATCGTCGGCCAGCAGGTCCGGATAATGGACACGGATCATGCCGGCGCAGGACCCGGACGGCACGACCACGTAATCGAAGCCTTCGAAGGTTTCAATGACCTTGCGCGCGATGGCGGAGGCATCGGCCCGGTCGCCGTTGTTGTAGGCCGGCTGGCCGCAGCAGGTTTGAGCCCGGGGCACGTCGACCTTGCAGCCCGCGTCTTCCAGCAGCTTGACCGCGGCAAAGCCCGCCCGGGGACGCATCAGGTCCACCAGACAGGTCACGAACAGGCCGACGCGATAGGGTTTTTCCGTCATACCCCCGAGCATGCGGCTTTGCGTTTTCAATTACAAGGGTACGGCAGAGATTAAGGCCCGATCGCTTTCGGCAACAAAAGATAATAGCCGCCGCGGACGTTCATGCGCCCGGCGCGTTCGGCGGCGGCGGCGCCGAAACCCCAGAACAGATCGCCGCGCACCGGGCCCTTGATGGCGCCGCCGGTATCCTGGGCGATCACCAGCCGGCGGAGCGGGCGGCCGGGTTCCAGGGGGTCGGACGTATCCAGCCACACCGGAATCCCCAAGGGCACGAAGCGCTTGTCCACCGCCAGGCTGCGCCCAGGGGTGAGGGCGGCACCTTGCGCGCCGATAGGTCCGTCTCCTTTCTTGATGGAGAAAAATATATAGGACGGGTTGGAGGCCATCAGGCGGGCGCCGGCGTCCGGGTTGGCTTCGATCCAGGCGCGGATGGACTGCATGGAAACATTTTCCTTGCTCAGCGTCCCTTGTTCGATCAGCGCGCGGCCGATGGAGGTATAGGCGTGGCCGTTGCGCCCGGCATAGCCCAGGCGGAGCACGCGGCCGTCGTCGAGGATCACCCGGCCCGAGCCCTGCACATGCAGGAAAAATGCGTCCACCGCGCTGTCCACCCACAACAGCTCCAGGCCTTTGCCCTTAAGCGCGCCGCCTTCGATTTCGGCCCGGGTCGCCAGCGGCAACACCTGGCCGCCCCGGACCTGGCCGGTGAGCTGCCGCCCCTTGAGCTTGGCGTCGAACCGACCGAGATCGACCGTGACCAGCCCGGGCGGGCGGCGGTAAATGGGAACCTTGTAGGGGCCGTGGCGAACCAGGGAGCCCTTGAGTTCGGCTTCGTAATACCCGGTGAACAGGCCGTCTTCGCCACGGCTGGAAGAGGCCCGGTAGGGAACGAATTCACGTTCGAAGAAATTCCGCGCGCCTGTGCTGTCTTTCCCGGCGGACGCGGCGGCGGCGCATACCGGACGCCAGTCGGCGATCCGTCCGCCGGTACCGCCGGCGCCAAGCGCACGGTTTCCGGGCTGTGGCAGAAGCCGCTTGCAGGATTTCAAAAAGGCGGCAAGGGCCGGGGCCGGGTCATCGGCCCGCCAGCCGGGCAAGGCGCGAAATTCCGTGCGTATCAGGTTCAGGCGGTCGGCGATTTTTTCCGGAACCGGCCCGGGCACGCGCGGCGCGCAAGCGGCAAGGAAAAGAAGAACGAGAAAAAAAGCCGCCGGGAACCGCCTAGTCAAGGCT
>JAOUPW010000606.1 GCA_029879665.1 Rhodospirillales bacterium
TGCGGCAAAGCTTTTTAGTATGGCCGACTATCCAATTGAATCCGTTGAGATTGAATCCGAAGGCAAATCCTACCCCGGGGTCTTTCACCGCATGAAAGGCGACCAGCCTGCACCCGCCGTCTTATTTATCCCGGGAATGGACATGACCAAGGAAAATTACCCCAATCCCCTTGATAACGAATTTCATCACTATGGCATGCATGTGCTTTCCCTGGATGGACCAGGCCAGGGGGAAGCGTTGGAACGGGGCCATTACGTCACGCCGACCAACCATATCGGCGTTGCCAGGGCGGCGTTTGAATTTTTGGCGGCCCGCCCGGAAGTGGATGAAACCCGCATAGGGATCGCCGGGCGCAGTTTCGGGACATTCTGGTCCCTGCGCGCGGCAGCGGATGAGCCCCGGTTCGCGGCGGTCGGCGGAGCCGTCGGATGTTACTTCTGGGACCGTCTCACCATCTTTGACGAGGCCCCTATTCGATTCAAACAAGTCTTTATGGCCATGTCAGGCATGACCGATGAGGCCGAATTCGATGAGGTTTCGGAAGGTTATACCCTTAAAGGCCACGCCGATCGGATCAAATGCCCTGTGTTCATGGGAATTGGCGAATTCGATCCCCTGAACCCTTTGGAAGATGCTGAAGCCGTCTACGACGCGCTTTCCGGTGCGAAGGAAATGTGGGTTTTCGAAGATCAATTCCATTCCGTCGCGACCAACAAATGTCTGATGGGACGCAATGCTTACAATTTCATCGCCGAATGGATGGGCCGCGCGCTAAACGGAAAAATACCTCCCTCTCACGACCGCAAGGCATTCATTACGGTCCATGGTGGCGGGGTCTACGACTAGAGCAAATCCCGAGCGGATCGATCCGATCCGCGACGACGTATTTGCGTATTTTCAATAAGATAGAGCATTTCCATCGATTCCGATAAAATCGGAAATGCTCTAGGACAATTCAACGACCGACAAGCCACCTTTGGCTCAGCCCTTTGGATTTTCACGATCCGGAGGTTGAACACTGTCAGGTTCGACGGTTTGCAGTCGTTGCACGGACCGCTTGAGCAGAAGAGATATGACCATCGAACCCAGGACAGATGCGGTAAAAATATAAAATCCCGGCTCGACCGTGGCATTTGTCAAAAACCCCGAGGTCTTGCCGATCACCACCCCAATGGCGACGACGAACACATCCCCCATGGACCACTTTGAGATCACTTCAATTCGTTTGAGTGTCCGCTCCGCTTCCCCCCCCTGAACGTCGTACCTACGCCAAACACGGTACATCTGATCGAATTTCAGACACGGGATAACCCCCGCGAACAGAACGACCAGGGCCATAATGAACCATTCCTCGGCCTTGAAGAGGGCAATCGCGAAATCAACGAGGGCATAGGTATCCGAAAAGATGAAGACCTTCTCGACGGTCATCAGGGGCACGGTAATCCCGAGAATCCACAACAGGAAGCAAAGCAAGATCGCATGTCCAAGGGCTTTGTCCCGGGGAGAACCCACCTTGGAGATCGAGTTCCGGTGTCCCCGTCCAAGCAATGCGGTGCCGATTTTCTCTTTCATTTCGTCAATATGCTGTGTGCCGCTTCATGTGACAATGGCTCCCGCCACCGGTATCTCCGACGCAGCCGGTCAGACGGCTTTAACCTCAAGGATTTGAAAAAAGGGAAACAATGGGGTGGCTGAAGGGATTTGAACCCTCGGCCTCCTGGACCACAACCAGGCGCTCTAACCAACTGAGCTACAGCCACCGTCGCAAGGCCCGCTTGTGTAATCTTCGCACCCCACCGCGTCAAGCAATGTGCGCGCGCGGACCCGTTATACCGTGCAAAACCTTTGCGCAGCCGCCCCGGCTGCCCCATAGTGCGCGCGTTTATCGGCGCACCCGCAGGCCCGGCCGGCGGCGCGACGCCCCCACCACCAACCACCGGGTCCGCATATGTTGCAGCTCGCTCAAAATATCAACCGTCTCGGCACGGAATCCGCCTTCGAAGTCCTCGCCCGCGCGGAAGCGCTGCGCCAAAAAGGGCGCGACGTGATCAATCTCGGTATCGGCCAGCCGGATTTCCGCACCCCCGAACACATCGTGGAAGCCGCCATCAAGGCGCTGCGCGACGGCCATCACGGCTACACCCCGGCGCCCGGCATACTGGCGCTGCGCGAG
>JAOUPW010000607.1 GCA_029879665.1 Rhodospirillales bacterium
CCCGATGGCGTTGATATGCACTGGACCCGCCTTCCGGATATTCCCCTGGCGTTCGTCGTGGCGTTGGTTGAGCCATGGGCGGGGCGGGATGTGGCGACGATTTCAGCGGCAATCGCCGTTCCCTCCCTATTGTATCTTTTGGCACTGATGGCGCTGGGCTGGCTTGCGAGGCTGCTCCTCGATCCCCAAGATATAATTATCGCCTTGTTTATTGGCGTAATGGCAATACCCGCAGTGCTTCAGTTTATTCCGGGCCGAGTCGATCATCACCAGTGGCAGCTGTTATTCGCTGTTGTTTCCATGGGTGCGCTCGCCAATATCTTTATCAGGCCATCTTCCGTTGCGGCGCCCCTGTTGGCGGGCTTTGTTTTTGCATTGGGGCTATGGGTCGGAGGTGGAATTGTTCCCTGGATCGCCGCCTTTAACGCCTCGCTTATCGTTCATTGGATGCTGGCCGGAGATCGCAGCATTCGATCGGGGCATCATTTTTCTTCAGCGCTGTTGGCAAGCTCGGTCTTATTAATCGTCATCAGCAGACCCGTTACGGACTGGTTCAATACGGAATGTGATTCATTTTCTCTGGTTTACGTGGGCGTAGCGGGAATCACGTTTCTGTTCTGGACCGGGCTTCGGTTGGGCGCAGGCCAGCTTCGCTCCGGGATGGCGCGAATGATAGCGTCGTTCGGGTTCGCCAGTGTTTTAGGGATTGTATATTTTCTAGCTTTTTCCGGTTGCCGGGGCGGCCCTTTTGTCGGGATTGATCCGCTTGTTTCCGAGTTGTGGATGTCCAACATCGCGGAAATGCGTTCGGTTTTCAGCATTCTGGACAATGACCCTTACGAATTTGTCGCCTGGATGGCTCTGCCCTTGATTGCTTTAGGGGTTTCGGTGGCGGGTATATTCCAAAGCCGGGAACATCATCGTTCAATGTGGGTTATGTTTTTCATTTATGTGACAATTGGAATTCTGCTCTCCGGAATCTATATACGCTTTATTTCAGCTACCCATCTTTTTTCGATTGTGCCGGGATCATACTTGATTGCATGCCTCTGGAAGCGACTCAGAAAAGTCCGGATGGCGGCAGCTCGCCTGGTTGGCATGATCGCATTGCCCCTGATTCTCGGATTGGGGCCCTGGGCGTTCACGGCTATTGGAGCCAAGGGCGACAGTTCGTCAAAACCGGTAGCGATCAATAGTCCGCACTGTAACCTTCGTGAGATTGTCGGAACGCTTTCCCTGCAAGGCGATGGCTCCCCCCGGCTGATTGCAAGTTTTATAGACTTTGGTTCTGAAATACTATTTCGGACAAACCACGAGGTTCTTGCCGCGCCCTACCACCGAAACAACAAGGGGAATCGAGACCATTTTTCTTTATTGCGGGCAAGAAATGCGGAAGAAGCCCTCGCCGTTGTCGAACGGCGCAAGGTATCGCTGATTCTAATATGTCCTTCCTCAACGAAAGGAAGAGTTTATAAAGGAGACGGATTCCGATCTTTTTATGAGCGGTTGGCAGAAGGCGAAATTCCCTCATGGCTTAGACCGGTCAAACTTCCCACGGCCAGCGGCTTCAGGCTCTTCGAGGTCTGGGCTCAATCCGCCAGGTGAAGAAATGATGCGTGGATCCCAACCCAAAACCGCTTTGTCCTCATCCTCCCATTTTGGTCGGTTCTTTTTCCCGATGGTTTTTGTCTTTTGGGGGATTGTTGTCGTCTTTTACGTTATTGGCGCGGTTGGGAATAATGAAATACGTCTCGCCGGAAATGACGATTACATGCGGTTCGTGCAAGTTTATGACTGGGTCGATGGCGCCGGCTGGCATGACGTAACGCAAAAAAGGCTGAACCCTCCCGATGGGACGGTAATGCATTGGTCGCGCCTACCCGATGTTCCGTTGGCCATGATCCTGAAGGCGGTTGAACCGTTTACCGGCCGGCCGGTCGCGACCAAGGTGACCGCGATCGCCGTTCCGGCACTATTGCTGCTGCGCAGGTTGCTGTTGAGCGGCTGGATGGCGCGTCCCCTGATCGGACGGCGAAACATGACCCTGGCCGTTCTGATCACCATGCTTTCATTGGCCGTGCTGATCAATTTTTTCCCCGGCAGGGTCGATCACCATAATTGGCAACTATTAACTGCCGGGCTTTCTCTGGGCTTGTTGTTGCGTATGATC
>JAOUPW010000051.1 GCA_029879665.1 Rhodospirillales bacterium
TGGTTACGAACAGCACCTTGTAAAGAGCGAAGAAAACGGGAATTTGAATCAGCATGGGCAGACAGCCCGAAGCCGGGTTCGTTTTTTCGCGCTTGTAAAGGGCCATCATTTCCTGATTGAGGCGCATCTTGTCTTCCTTGAAGCGTTCCTGCAGCTTTTTCATTTCCGGCTGCAACTTCTTCATCTTGCTCATGGCCCGGTAGGATTTGTTGGCCAGCGGGAAGAAGAGAAGCTTGATCAGGACCGTCAGCAGGAGAATGGCGACGCCGAAGTTTCCAACATGTTCGTGGATGTAGATCAGGGTGTAGAAAATCGGCTTGGTCAGGAAATAGAACCAGCCGAAATCGATGGCCTTGTCAAAATTGAGGATTCCGATCCGATCTTTATAGGCATCAAGCAGCTTTACTTCCTTGGCGCCGGCGAACAGGTGGCTTTCCGATTCCACCGAACTTCCTGGCGCCGCGATCAGGGGCGCGTTGGAGATGAAGTCCGTTTGGTATTTATCGTGGCCATTACTTAGTACGTGGGAAAAGCGCGTAGTGATCTTTGCTTTCTGGTCCGGAATCAGGGCCGCCAGCCAGAATTTGTCGGTAATCCCCAGCCAGCCGCCGGTGGTGGTATGTTGGACGCGGTTGTTTTCTTCTTTTAAATCGTCGTAGTTGATTTCTTTCAGAGTGCCGTCGATCACCCCAATGGGCCCTTCGTGGAGAATATAAAAATTGGTGACATCGGGCGTGTCGTGCCGGGCTATCAGGCCATAGGGCGAGAGGGATACCGCCGTAACGCCGGTGTTCGCAACGCGCTGTTTTACGGTGAACAGGTAGTTTTTATCCAGGGAAATGATCTGGAAGAACTTGAGGCCTTCGCCGTTGTCCCAACTTAAGGTGACGGACCCGTCGGCCGACAGGGTCTTTTTGTCGGCGCTCCACTGGGTATTGGGCCCGGGAACCTTCACGTTTCCGGAAGGAGCCCAGCCGTGTTGAATGTAATAGGCGCCCTTGGTTCCTTCCGGCGACAGCATGATTATCTTGGCGCTGTCGGGATCAAGGGTCTCGCGGTAATTGATCAGGGTCAGGTCATCAATCCGCCCGCCCTTGAGGTCGATGGACCCACTCAGTCGATCGGTTTGAATTGAGACGCGAGTGGATGACTTGAGGATCGCTGCACGGGCCTGGATTTGGGCCTGGGCGGGGATCGCCGCCCCCGTTCCGGGAACGACGGGCGCGGTCGGTTGGCCGGAAGCCTGTGGCGCAGGAACGGGCGGCACGGTTTGCGCGCCGGGCGCCGAAACCTGTTCGCTTTGTTGCGGCGACTGCTTTCCGGCGTCCGGATATTTAAGCGAGACGTAATACTGATATCCAAACAGAATCAGAGCGGACAAGATGACCGCAAGGAACATGTTACGATTGTCGCTGTTCATTTATTTATCTCGGTTCCGGTTGTTGTGTTCCAGAGGTCGATCGTCAAAGGGTGACTTAACGGATGTGGTCGTGGCAACCCGGGGCAACGTCTTTCCGGGTTTCGGCGTGAACCGGTGTGGGCACGGGGTCGACGCCGCCTTCATTCCAGGGGTGGCAGCGAAGGATGCGCCAGACGGCAAGGACCGACCCCCGGGCCGCGCCATGCCGGGAAACGGACTCGTGGGCGTATTCCGAGCAGCTAGGATAAAAACGGCACGATCCCGGGAGAATCGGGGACAGGATAAGTTGATAGGCGCGGATCAAAGCTTTTAACACGACGCTTACGGAGTTCATTGTGTCTCAACCTTATACTGGCTTCAGGGTCTTAATCCGATATGTCCTTGCGGCAGGCATCAAGGCGTTTCAAAGCCGTCTTTAAGTCTTTTACAAGATCGTCGAAGGTACGTTTTAATGTTGCGGCCCGGCCGATAATGACGAAATCAAACCCTTCCCTGGCCATCGCCGGTAAAATCTTGTCGGCGGCGGCCCGGAGTCGGCGGCGGGCCCGGTTGCGGGCGACGGCGTTGCCGACCTTGCGGCTGGTCGTAAATCCGACGCGAATTGGAGGAAGGTCGTCGGAAGTGGGCATGCCCGCCTGACGTTCCCGAACCTGCAGTACAAGGCCCGGCGCGGCCCATTTCTGCCCCCCCCCGGCGATACGGAGAAATTCCGAGCGGCGTTTCAAGCGCGGAACGACAGCGGCCACGGCGCTTAAGCGGACAGGCGCTTACGTCCCCGGGCGCGGCGCCTGGCAAGGATTTTACGCCCGCCAACGGTCGCCATGCGGCTACGGAAGCCGTGACGGCGTTTGCGGACCAGTTTGCTGGGTTGATAGGTGCGTTTCACAGGGCTAGCTCCTTGAAGAATAAGGTCCGCTGTATACGGACTCCTCCACCTGAAGTCAACGTTGGCGCGCCCTTTGCCGCGCTCCCGGGATTTTCACGTAATGGTGACTGGGTGGGTCCAGAGCCGTCCCTTACTATATCTACAAGGTTTTGTAGGTATATTGGACGGACTGAGCCCATGGAAGCACCCCTTAATGACCCGAAAAGGCCGGCGGTAAGGCATTATTCCTTCAGGCGGCTGGCGCCCCTGGGGTTAATCGGGATTGGATTTGCCCTGTTTTTCCTGCTCGGTTTCGACAGTTTTCTGACCTTCGAGACCTTGAGCGAACACCGCAAAAAGGTGATGGAATGGACCGACGCCAACTATGCGCTGGCGGTCGTCGGCTTCATTTTCACCTATTACGTGGCGGTGATGTTTTCCCTGCCCGGCGCGGTCTGGATGACGCTCGCGGGCGGATTTCTGTTTGGCGGCATTGAAGCCACGGTCTATGTGGTCGTCGGGGCGACTTTGGGGGCAGTCGCCATTTTTCTTGCCGCCCGCTACGCCTTTGGCGAATATTTTCGGGCCAAGGCCGGGAGCAGTCTGGAAAAGATGAGGGAGGGCTTTCAGGAAAACGCCCTCAGCTACCTTCTTGTTTTGCGCCTGATCCCCTTGTTTCCGTTCTGGTTGGTGAATCTGGTTCCCGCGTTTCTTGGCGTTCCGCTTCTTACCTATACCATTGGCACATTTGTTGGCATTATTCCCGGAACGTTTATTTACGCCAGCGTCGGTAACGGTCTGGGCGCCGTGTTTGAGGCCGGGAATAAACCCGACCTGACCATGGTCTTCAAGCCCGAAATCCTTGCCCCCATATTTGGGCTCGCGGCGTTGTCGCTGGTTCCTGTGGTCTACAAAAAGCTGAGGAAGCGTGTCGTCTAATTCATCAATGGACAACGATCTCAAGGTCGATATCTGCGTTATCGGCGGCGGCTCCGGCGGACTTTCGGTCGCCGCCGGCGCGGCGCAAATGGGTGCGAAGACGGCGTTGATCGAAAAAGGCGCCATGGGCGGCGATTGCCTGAACACCGGCTGCATTCCTTCGAAGGCCCTGCTGGCGGCGGCTCATGCCGCCGACGAAATCCGTCGCGCCAGCCGTTTCGGGATCACCGCCGGGAAACCCGCCGTCGATTTTGCCGCAGTCCGCCGCCATGTGGACGGCACCATCGCCGCTATCGCGCCCCATGATTCGGTCGAACGGTTTGAAGGCCTGGGCGTCACCGTCATCCAGGCCCCGGCCCGGTTCACGGGGCAGAGAACGGTGGAAGCCGGAGACACCCGGATCACCGCCCGCCGATGTGTTATCGCCACCGGATCCCAGCCGATGATCCCCCCGATTCCAGGCCTGGCGGAAACGCCGTATCATACCAATGAAACCATTTTCGGCCTGGAAGAAATCCCGGAGCATCTGGTCATCATCGGCGGTGGACCCATCGGCATCGAAATGGCTCAGGCCTTCCGTCACCTAGGTGCCCGGGTCACGATTCTGGAAATGTTTTCCGTCCTTCCCAAGGACGATCCGGAATTGGTTGCGGTTCTCCGTGCCCGTTTGGTGGCGGACGGAATAAAAATTGTAGAGAGCTTGAAAATCGTTTCAGTGGAGCGATCACCAAGCGGCATTTCGCTCGCGATGATCAAGGAAGGGATCGAAACCCGGATTGAAGGCAGCCACCTGCTGATCGCTGCCGGCAGACGCCCCGCGATCGACGGACTCGATCTTGAAAAAGCCGGCGTTTACTATAAGGGCAACGGTATTCCTGTCGATGCCCGGCTTCGTACTTCCAACCGGAAAATATTTGCCATCGGCGACGTGGTCGCCGGCGGTTATCAATTCACCCATGTCGCCGGCTATCAGGCCGGGGTGGTGCTCCGCAATGCGCTTTTCCGTCTTCCCGCCCGCGCCGACCGGCGTGTCGTTCCCTGGGTGACCTATACCGCACCGGAATTGTCCCAGGTCGGCCTTACGGAAGGTCAGGCGCGGGCCAAGGGGCTCAAGTACCGCGTTCTCCGTTCCGCCTTTGCCGACAACGACCGGGCGCGGGCGGAAAGGCGCGCGGAAGGTATGATCAAGGTGATCGTTTCGCCCCGGGGCCGGGTCTTGGGCGCGGGCATCGTCGGGCCCGGCGCCGGCGACCTGATCCAGACCTGGGTTGTGGCCATGGACCGGAAAATCAGTATCGGCTGTCTCGCCGGGGTGATCGTGCCTTATCCCACACTGGGCGAGATCAACAAACGCGCCGCCGGGGAATTTTTCACGCAGACCCTGTTCGGGGAAAGAACGAAAAAGGTAGTCCGCTTTCTCGGGCTTTTCGGTTGAAAATGACCGCCGCCAAACCCCATCGACCGCCCGTGCTTTCCAGCCTGTCTGCCCGGCTTCTGGTGCTGACGATTTTTTTCGTCATGATCGCCGAGTTCCTGATCTACGCGCCGTCCATATCCCGCTACCGCAAGGTCTACCTGGAACAGAGCGTGGCCACGGCTCATCTTGCCGCCCTTGCTCTGGAAGCAACGCCGGACAACATGGTCAGCAAGGAGCTGGAACAGGAACTTCTGTTTCACGCCAATGCCTATGGCATCGTCCTCAAGCATCCGGAACGGAAAATGCTGATGCTGAGCAAGGACATGCCGCCCAAGGTGGATGTTGAAATCGATCTTCAGAAGGTCGGATCGTTCGTCAATTGGATCAGCGATGCCTTTGAAGTTCTACTGCACGACGAAAACAGGGTCTTGAGGGTAATCGGCGTATCGCCGAAAAATTCACAGGTAACTGTTGAAGTCATACAGGATGAAAAACCCCTGCATCAGGCCATGGCCGCCTATTCCGCGCGAATTCTGCAACTGTCCCTGGTTATTTCGTTTATCACGGCGGGGTTGGTTTTTCTCAGCCTTCACTTGTTTCTGGTTCGACCCATGGGCCGAATTACCCGGGCGATCATCGCCTTCAGGGAAAATCCCGAAGCGCCGGCGGCAAGCGTCTCCGATAACCAGCGGTCGGATGAAATCGGTATCGCCGAACGGGAACTGGCGGTAATGCAGGACGAACTGCGCACGGCATTGGATCAAAAGACCCGGCTGGCGACCCTGGGGGCGGCGGTGGCGAAAATAAATCATGATCTCAGAAACTCTCTGGCGACGGCGGTGCTGGCTTCAGACAAACTGGCGGACATCGATGATCCGGAAGTCCGCAAAGTCACTCCCCGCCTGTACCGGGCAATCGACCGGGCGGTGCACCTTTGCAGCCAGACCCTGAATTTTGTCGGCGATGTGCGCGCCCACCTCAGACCCGAGCGGTTTCATCTGAGCGAACTGGTGGACGAGGTGGGAAGTGTCGTCCAAACCACCGGGGAGGGGGGGAGAAAAATAGAATGGGAAAACAAAGTCGATTTTAAAATCTCCGTGACCGCCGACCGCGAACAATTGTTCAGGGCGCTGGACAACCTTGCGCAAAATGCCCGGCAGGCGGGGGCCAAAACAGTAACAATCCACGCCACCGAAGACGGCGGGCGGATTAGAATCGACATTGCCGACGACGGCTCGGGACTGACCGAGCGCGCACGCGAGCGATTGTTCGAGCCGTTTTCCGGGTCGACGCGCGAAGGCGGCACCGGCCTCGGATTGGTCATCGCCCGCGATATTCTGCGCGCCCACGGCGGCGATATTTCCCTGCTCAGCAGCGGGGCGGTGGGAACCGTGTTCCGCTTGGAACTGAATGCCGAGAGCGGAGCTTGACGGACTCCGAGCTATTTTTACAAGGTTAACATATTGTAAAATATATATATTTAAAATTTTCCCATATTCAGACCCCCAGGAAAGAGAATGGGAGCAGGAACATGTTATCGCGCTTAAGGGGGGAACGTGCCTTGGCGATCCGGTTCATTCTGGCGGTTGTTTTGTCGGTCTTGGTCGCGGCGCCGGCTTGGGCTGCGCCGAGCGCTGTGTTGTGGGACCGCTGGACCGAGCAGGATGCGGCCTCGAAACAAATCATCGATCATTCTTTCTGGGACGGATTCATCAAGTCCTTCGTGGTCCGGGGGGGCGATGGTATCAACCGGGTGGCCTATGCCCGGGCACTCAAGGAACAAAAGGCGTTATCTTCCTATCTGAAGCAGCTTCAGTTGGTTCCCATCGGCCGCTACAACCGCAATGAACAGCTCGCTTATTGGATCAACCTGTATAACGCGCTTACCGTATCGATGATCCTCGAGAATTATCCGGTGGGTTCAATTAAGGAAATAACTCTGGAAAAAAAAGATGCCTCGGATTTTGTCTTTGGCCTGCCGAAACTTCTATCGCGATTGTTTTCAGATGGTCCGTGGGACGGAAAACTTGCAATGGTCCAAGGGGTCGAGCTTAGCCTCAATGATATCGAACACCGGATTCTCCGCCCCATCTGGAAAGATCCCCGAATTCATTACGCGCTGAACTGCGCCGCCATTGGCTGTCCCAATTTACAGGGCCGCGCCTTCACCGGCGCCAATGCCGAAACTCTGCTCGAAAAGGGCGCCCGGGATTTCGTCAATCATCCCCGAGCCGTCACCATCAAAGAAGAGAAAGGTCTATTCGTTTCAAGCCTTTATATCTGGTACATGGACGATTTCGGCGGCAAGGAAATCAATGTGCTGCGCCATTTGCACAAATATGCCCATCCGATTCTGCGTTCGGCGATCGGGGAATTTACCGAAATTTCCGGCGATGAATATGACTGGTCCCTGAACGAAGCCCGCTAGGGAACTGCGGGCGGCTGATCCGACCTAATCGCCGAGCGCCACGCCTTCGCGTCTAGCATCGGCGCCGCCGGTTAGCCCGCGTTGATCAATGCGGATGCCGTGCAGCCCGCTGGTCATGTCGCGGACGAGAATCTTATGTCCCATATTCTCCAGCATGGGTTTAAGGGATTCCGCGCCCGTTCCCTTTTCCAGGTCGGTCGGGCCGTTGCGGTTGACGAAATGAGGAAGGTTAATGGCGCGCTGGATGTCGAGCTTCCAGTCGAGGGCGGCGATCAGGGTTTTTGCCACGTACCCGATGATGCGCGATCCCCCAGGTGATCCGACCGCCATGATCAGCTTGCCCCGCCTTTCCAGCACCAGGGTTGGGGCCATGGAACTGCGCGGTCGCTTGCCCGGTCCGGCCCGGTTGGCAACCGGACGCCCGTTGCGTTCCGGGAGAAAGGAAAAATCCGTCAACTGGTTGTTGAGCAGGAATCCCCGGACCATCAGGCGCGAGCCGAAGGCGTTCTCGATGCTGGTGGTCATGGAAACGGCATTACCAGAACCATCGACAATGCTCAGATGTGATGTGGACCGGCCTTTGCGGCTGCTGTCCGGGGCGAGGTTGAGCCTTGCGTTTTGCCGGGGCGTTCCCGGTTCCGCCTTGCCCAGGGATTGGGTGGCGGAGATCAGTTGCGACCGGCTGGCAAGGTATCCGGGGTCAAGCAGGCCCGGCGGCAAGGAAACATAATCCGTATCGGCGATGTAGGAATTGCGGTCGGCGAAGGCGAGACGACTTGCCTCCAAGATCAGATGGGCAGCCTGCGCATTGGGGGTGCCGTCCGCGTCCGGCGGCAACCGGGCAAGATCAAAACGTTCAACAAGCGCGAGCAGCTGCAAGGTGGTGATGCCACCCGAGGACGGCGGCGGCATGCCGCAAACACGCCATGTTCGGTAAGGAAGGCAGACAGGCGGCCGTTTTATTGCCCGGTAAGCGGATAAGTCAGCGGTGGTCATAGCCGCTGGATTTTTTTTCGCAAGGTTGACGACCCGAACGAGATCCGCGGCCAGGCGACCCTGATAAAACGCGTCACTTCCACCTTTTGCAATCCTTCGGAAGCTATCCGCCAGGGCCGGGTTGCGCAGGCGGGCGCCGGCGGGTTTCGCGGAACCCTGTTGATCATAGAAATACGTTTTCGCCGGGGCGAAGGTCCTGAGGTGTTTGTCTCTTGCCAACAGGCCGTGAAGTCGGGGAGAGATGGCAAAGCCTTTTTCCGCCAGCTCGATGGCCGGGGTGAACAGATCCGCCCAGGGCAGCCTGCCGTGTTCTCGGTGTGCCATTTCCAGCATTCGCAGCAATCCGGGAACGCCGACCGACAATCCGCCGACAGCGGCGTCATAAAATTTTCTCGGTTTTCCATCCTTGCCGAGAAACATATCCGGCGAGGCGGACGCGGGGGCGGATTCGCGACCGTCATAGGCGGAAACTTCGCCAGTGGATGATTGGTAATGAAGCAGAAAGCCGCCGCCGCCGATACCGGACGACTGCGGCTCGACCAGGTTCAGCACCATCTGGGCGGCAATGGCGGCGTCGACGGCGCTGCCGCCGCCATTGCCGCCCAGATGGTGCTGAACCTGG
>JAOUPW010000608.1 GCA_029879665.1 Rhodospirillales bacterium
CCTGGCCTTCTTCTATGGCGCGCCATACTGCAATGGATCGGAGGCATCGGAATCCTTGTCATGGCCGTATCAATTCTTCCTTTCTTGAGAGTTGGAGGGATGCAGCTGTACCGAATGGAGTCATCCGATCACTCGGAAAAACTGACCCCCCGGGTCGTCGACATGGCGTTGAAGTTATTTGCTGTGTACATCTCTTTAACCCTGATATGCGCGGCAACGTATTGGGCCTTCGGGATGTCTGGTTTCGAGGCGATAGTTCATGCCATGACGACGCTATCCACCGGAGGATTCTCCACGTCCGATCAATCCTTGGGACATTTCACCCGCCCGGCCACCCAGTGGACTGCGATTATTTTTATGTTGTGCGCAAGCCTTCCGTTTCCGGTTTACGTCAACTTTATACGCCGGTTTGACTTTGCTGTTTTTTCCAAAGACAGCCAGATCAGGACATTTATCTATTATACGTCAATTTTTATAATAGTTCTCGGCGGGTGGCTCGTATTTATACGTCAAATTCCGCCCGACGAAGCCCTAAGGCTGGCCGCGTTCCATGTAGTCTCTATCCTTTCAACAACTGGATACGCGACTGCGGATTATCTTGGGTGGGGAACATTTGTCCCGATGTTATTCCTATCTATTACATTGCTTGGAGGCTGCGCAGGATCCACGGCGGGAGGAATCAAAGCATTTCGCCTGCAAATCATGTTTTTGGAAATGAAGCGACAGTGCAGAATACTTATTTATCCTCATGGCGTGTTTCAGAGCAAGTTGGATGGCCGGACGGTTAGCGAAAGCCTCGTGACGTCCGTGATGATTTTCTTTTTTCTTCTGGTGATGACTATTTTTGGAATTACGTTGCTCCTATCTGCTTTAGGAGTCGATTTTGAAAGCGCCTTAAGCGCCGCAGCAACATCCGTCGCGAATGTTGGTCCTGGAATTGGAGAAATCATAGGCCCTGCAGGAAATTTTAAGAGCCTACCCAATGGCGCAAAATGGATACTGGATTTTGGAATGATCACCGGCCGTCTTGAAATTTTTACCATTCTAACTTTATTTCTTCCTCGGCACTGGGAAGACTTGGTGTTTGAATAAATATTCTCAAACGACTTTTGGGCATTATTCACACCCGAGGAGGAAATTAACCGGAAGGAAAGCCAACATGATCAACAAACGTCGAAAATCACATGGAAGGAAAATAAATATACGAAAAAGAAAGTATATTTTGCAATCTGTTGCCATAAGTTTGGCAGCGTTAATAATCATCATTTTCAGTCAGAACCCGGCCAATGCGCTTGAGCAGCTTTTGTTTAGTCATCAGGAGATTGAAGTAATCGACGGGGATACATTCATGATTGGGGAAACCATTTATCAGTTGGCTGGAATTGATGCACCCGAGATCGGGCAGATATGCATTCACAATGGGAACCCCTGGGATTGCGGGGAATCCGCCTACGAACGATTTAAAAAGCTGGCTGGCATGCAGTCGAAACCAATTGCATGCTTTCCAAAAATGACGGAAGAAAAAATACGAGAGGTTAGCTGTTTCATCGGTGACAAGGAAATATCCGATATCCTTCTTAAGGGGGGGAGTGTCGTCGCGAAGCCCGACGCCGAACATCACTATCTGGCTATCGAACATCAAGCAAAGCAGGGACATCTTGGAATATGGGGAAGCCGCATGATCATGCCCTGGCTCTGGCGGAAGGGAGAACGAATTTTACAATAATAAATTGATCCGCCCCCGCATGGCAGTCCAATGCCGAATCAAAGGGCATCATGTTTGAAGCGCTTGGAAACTTCCGTCTACCACCCATGCGGCTCCGTATCGAGCAACCCCAACCGCGCCAACGTCGCTTCCATCATCTTTTTGTCATCCGCTGTAACCGGGCGTTGCGGGCGGCGGGGGTTCCCAACCGGCCGCCCCATTATTTCCCACATGGCTTTTGTCGGCGCCGGATATTCGACTTTGTTGATTTGATAGAGTTCCGAGTATTTATACTGCAATTCCAGCGCGGCCTTAAGGTTGCCTTCGGTGGTTTCCCGGTAAAGCGACTTCACGAAATTGGGCGCGATACCGCCAAAAACGGACATGCAGGCATTACCGCCAAGGGTCAGACTGGGGATCATCCATTCGGTGCCGACGAAAAGTCCAAAACCGGGCCTGACCTT
>JAOUPW010000609.1 GCA_029879665.1 Rhodospirillales bacterium
GAGCGCGATTTGCGCCATGTTCCGCTTTCCAAAGCCGTAAGAGAGTTAAATAATAGTTTTCTAATAAAACCCGATTTTCAATCCGGGATCAAAGTAAAAGTCTGAAAAATTAACTCTTTTTCATCCGAATAGGGCGCTGATTAATTCAAGGCCTGTCGCAACTCGCCGATGGTTGCCGCGTAATCATCCCCCCGGAACACGGCGCTGCCTGCGACCAGCACATTGGCACCGGCCTCCACCACCGACTTGATGGTTTGGGCGTTGATTCCCCCGTCCACCTCCAGGTCGATGGGCCTGTCCCCGATCATCTGGCGAATCCGTTGAATTTTTCCCAATTGGGAGTCAATGAAGCTCTGTCCACCAAAACCGGGATTGACCGACATCACTAAGATCAGGTCCACCTTGTCGAGAACGTATTCCACCACATCTTCCGGAGTCGAAGGATTGAGCGAAACTCCGGCCTTCTTGCCCAATCCCCGGATCACTTGCAGACTGCGGTCCAGATGCCGGTCGGCCTCGGCGTGAACGGTGATGATATCGGCGCCGGCCTTGGCATAATCCTCAAGGAAGGGTTGCGCCGGATTAATCATAAGATGTACATCGAATACTTTTTTGGTATGCGGACGGATGCACTGAATGACCGGCGGGCCAAAGGTCAGGTTGGGCACGAAATGTCCATCCATAACGTCGATGTGGACGTAATCACACCCCGCCGCGTCGATGGCGCGGACTTCCTCGCCCAGGCGGGAGAAATCGGCGGACAGGATAGAGGGGGCGATTTTGACGGTCATGGCTTTCTCCGATTTTACGTGCAAATCAAGGGTGGTTATTTAACAAATCCCCGTACAAGTCAAACAATCGGGGCGTGCTGGCAAAAGGTATGGCCGAGAGCCGGTCTCACTTCGTTAAGCTCATGAAAAGATGAGGTAATTTTTCCGGCAACCGATCCACATGGTCGATCACGGAATAGCGGTTGCCGAATATGTCATTTACATAATCATCGGCGCGAGGATCAAGGTTGATACAGTAGGTGTAGATGCCCTTTTGATCCAGCTCCTGAACCGCCTGGTGAGCATCCCTAATCAACATTTGTTCGTCCTGCACATCGATATCTGACGGTTCACCGTCCGTCAAAACGAGAAGAAGTTTTTTATCAGCCTTACGCGCGGACAGGTAATGTCCGGCATGACGCATAGCCGCGCCCATGCGGGTCGAGTATCCCGCCTCCATAGCCGCCAGACGGGCTTTGACTTCGTCTCCCCATTGTTCGCCATAGCCCTTGATGTGTTGATAACGCACTTCATGACGGGTATTGGAGGAAAACCCGGCAATGGCAAACTTGTCACCCAGCCGGTCAATGGACCATGCCAGCAAGGCAACGGCTTCCTGACTCAGTTCGAGGATGCTCTGCTCGCACCCTGCGGGAACATGATCGAGCGATTCAGACAAATCCAGCAGCAACATGACGGCGATATCGCGGCTATCGTGGCGATGGCTCATATTAATGCGGGGGTCGGGCGTGGCGCCGCTCTTGAAGTCGATCAAGGAACGCAAGGCCACGTCCAAGTCCAACTCGCTGCCCTCCTCTTGATAGCGAACGCGCACATAATGCTGAGGTTTCAGCATGTCGAGAACCTGTTTCAACCGTTTGGCGATAACTGCGTTCTTATCAAGCAACCCGTCAATTGTTCCTGCATCGCCCGAAGGATGCAGACTTTCATAAAGACTGACCCAGTCCGGACGATACGTCTTTGACGTATAATCCCATTCCGGATAATGCCTGGGCGGCAGTCCCTTTCCCCGTTCTTCTTCAAGCTTGCGGGTTTCTTCCTGATCAAAGCTTTCTTCCTCGTCGCCCTGCTCGATAAAAATCCACATGTGGCGATTATCGTCACGATAACTGACTTCCGTATCCTTGAAATAGACCTTCGGAGACAAATCTGCCTGGCGCCGGGTTTTGGCGATGAAGGAAACCGCCAAATCGACCATAATCTGGGTGGAAGCGTTGCCTCCGGCCATCGCATCGGAAAACCATTTGGCGTATTCACGAATATCGGGATTTCGATACGAGTGATCCGGATTGAGAATGGCATAAGACAGCATGGCAAGACGATGACGGATGCAGGATTCCTTTTCCGTATCACAATCGTCTTCATCCGG
>JAOUPW010000610.1 GCA_029879665.1 Rhodospirillales bacterium
AACGCCATAAAGCCCGCCGATGAGGGCGCCGTTACGCCAGCATTCGACGCTGTGGGCAAACCCGAGGGCGTGAAGTTCGCAAAAGGCCCGGATGATTTCGTTGTTGATCCAGGTTTCCCCGCGGCCTTGGATCGAAGACGCACATTCCCGGATTACAGTTTCAAATTCCGTGTTGCATCGTATTTCGAATTTATTGGAGCGAATCGTTTTTTTCAGGCTGCGCGAAACACGAAACGAATCCAAAGGCAGAATACAGCGCAATTCAGGATCGACCCAGAACAGGTTGGGGTCATTGCGGCCTTCGGACATGGGAAAGATGCCGGCGGCGTAGGCGCGAAGGAGAAGTTCAGGCGTCAGGCGGCTGCGTTCAGGGGGAGGTGCGCTCATGCGGGCTCCTGAAGAAAGGGCGGACAGAGGCATTTGTATAAAAATGGAATCAGGAAACCTGTGTTTCCGTTTTTAGATTCTATTCCTTATTCACAAATTTTTCCAGCCAGTGGATGTCATAGTCGCCATTGACAAAATCCGGGTTGGCGATCAGCCGCTGATGCAGGGGAATGGTGGTTTCCATTTCATCAATCACGTATTCGCCCAGCGCGCGCCGGAGCCGCATCAGGCATTCATTACGGTTGGAGCCATGAACGATCAATTTTGAAATCAAGCTGTCGTAATGAGGCGGTACCTTGTATCCGGAATAAAGGGCGGAATCGACGCGAACGCCCAATCCTCCCGGAGCATGGTAATCGCCGACCCGTCCCGGCCGGGGGGCAAAGGTTTCCGGGTTCTCGGCGTTGATCCGGCATTCAATGGCATGGCCGGAAAATTTGATATCGTCCTGGGTATAGCCAAGCGGGGTCCCGGCGGAAACCCGGATCATTTCCCGCACCAGATCCAGGCCGCAGATCATTTCCGTGACCGGGTGTTCCACCTGAAGGCGGGTGTTCATTTCGATAAAATAAAAATTTCCATCTTCATACAGAAATTCGATGGTGCCGACGTTGTGGTAACCGATTTTTTTGATCGCGGCGCAGGCGATTCGTCCAATCTCATCCCGCTGGTTGTGATTAAGCGCCGGTGAAGGGGCTTCTTCGAGAATTTTCTGGTGGCGCCGTTGCAGGGAACAGTCCCGTTCGCCCAGATGCACCACATTGCCATGCATATCCGCCAATATCTGAATTTCGATATGACGGGGGTGGTCCAGGTATTTTTCCAGGTAGACCTCGCCATTGCCGAAAGCGGACTCGGCTTCGGCGGAGGCCATTCTGATCGCATTCGGCAGCTCTTCGGCCGTATTCGCCACTTTCATGCCGCGGCCGCCGCCGCCGGCCGCGGCCTTGATCAGGACCGGATAGCCGATCGTATCCGCAACCTTCAAAGCCTCCTTTTCGTCCTTGACCGGCCCGTCGGAGCCGGGCACCACCGGAATCCCGGCTTTTGCGACGGCATCCTTGGCGGTGATCTTGTCGCCCATCAGCCGGATATGTTCGGGGGACGGGCCGATAAACGTAAAGCCGTGCTCCACGACCATGCCGGCAAAATCCGCGTTTTCCGAAAGAAAGCCGTAGCCGGGATGAATGGCTTCGGAATTTGAAATGGTAGCCGCCGTCAGGATGGCTTGAATGTTCAGGTAACTGTCCTTGGCCGCGGGCGGCCCGATACAGATGGATTCATCGGCCAGACGCACATGCATGGCATCTTCATCCGCCGTCGAGTGGACGGCCACCGTCTGGATGCCCATTTCCCTACAGGCGCGGAGGATGCGAAGGGCGATTTCCCCGCGATTGGCGACCAGTACCTTTTCGAACATGGGGCGTCCGCCCTATTCGATGATCATCAGGGGTTCGCCGAATTCAACCGGCGAGCCGCTTTTGATCATGATTTTCGCGACTTTGCCGGCGTGCGTGGCCCTGATTTGGTTAAAGACCTTCATGGCTTCTATCAGAAGGACGGGATCGCCCACGGCAACCTGGTCGCCGACCCTGACGAACGGGGCGGCGCCCGGTTCCGGCGCGGTATAGACAATCCCGACCATGGGCGAGGTGATCGTGCCGGGATGCGCTGCGGGCTCGATTTCCGGGGCGGAGATTGCCGGTGCCGCGGCGGCGGCGGCGATTGGTGCCGGCGCGGCCATTCCCCCCTTGGCGACGCGAAGATG
>JAOUPW010000611.1 GCA_029879665.1 Rhodospirillales bacterium
ACCGGCCTCGGTGAGTGCATCCCTCAGGTCGCCAATGGGCAGGGAATAGGGATCCTGAATTTCGACTGCCCTGAAACCCGCATCTGCCGCCGCCCGGATTCGCGCCAGAGGCTCCAATTCGGTGAACAGAAAGGTCAGGTTGGCTGCGAATTTTGGCATGTAATTTTCTTTCATTGTCCTTACCGGGACCGGCAAAGTAGCATGTGGCCCCAAATCGAACAGTTGGCAATTCAAGATTCAAAGCATGATCATTGCACAAATTACCGATCTGCACCTCCGCACCGACGGTGAAAAACTGAAAGGCATGATCGATTCCGTAGCCGCGTTGCAGACCTGCCTCGATCATCTGGGCGCCCTGCGCCCCCGCCCGGATGTCATTCTGGCCACCGGCGATCTGGCCAACCGGGCCCGCGTCCAGGATTACGCGACGCTACGACGCATGCTGGAGAGCGTGGGCATTCCCTTTTACGTCATTCCCGGCAACCATGATGAACGCGGCCTCATGCGCGAAACCTTTTCCGACCGGGATGATTTTCCGAAAACCGGAGAATTCCTCCATTACGCCATCGAGGATCATCCGCTCCGCCTGATCGGCCTCGACACCAAATCCGGAGACCGGGTTGGCGGCGAAATGTGCGAAATCCGCCTCGACTGGCTCCGGGCACGGCTTGAGGAAAGACCTCATACCCCGACCCTCATCTTCATGCACCATCCTCCCTTCAAGACCGGCATCGGCTTCATGGACAAGGACGAATTCATTGGCGCCGACGCCATGGAAGCCCTGATCGCGAATCATTCCCAAGTGGAAGGGATCATCTGCGGCCATCTGCACCGCCAGATCACCCGCCGCTGGGCCGGCACCATCATTTCGACCGCCCCCAGCGTCGCCTTTCAGATGGTGCTGGATCTGGCCGAGGCGGCGCCGTCCGGTTTTGTCTTGGAACCTCCAGCCTGTCCTATCTTTCTATGGCGCCCGGAAATGGGGCTGGTCGGGCATATGAGCCTGATTGGAGATTTCGGCCCCCGCCACCCCTTTGTCAGCGATTCCGCGAAATAAACGCCGCGCGCGCCATGACCTATTGAATGGGTGGCTTTCTTCGCTATCTTGTGAGGTAGAAAGCGACCGGAGATACCGCCAAATGACCACGGACCTATCCAATAAATACGACCTCAGGGTACCCCGCTATACCAGCTATCCGACGGCGCCCCATTTCAACGACTCGGTGACGGCGGACGTCTATCGGCGATGGCTGGGCGAATTGGATGTGGACCAGAATCTCTCGCTTTATTTCCACATTCCGTTTTGCGACGAAATGTGCTGGTTCTGCGGCTGTTATACCAAGATCGTCAAACGGTACGAACCGGTCGCCGAATACCTGGACACCATGCTCGGCGAAGTGGACCTGATCGCGGACATCCTGCCCGCCCGCATGAAGGCCAGCCACCTGCACTGGGGCGGCGGCAGCCCGACCATGCTGACCGGCGAGGACTGGCAGCGCACCATTGACAAACTGCGCACCCGCTTCGAAGTTACCGACAACGCCGAGATCGCCGTCGAACTCGACCCCCGCACCGCCACCGAAGATTACGTCAGGGCCCTGGCAACCGCGGGCGTCAACCGCGCCAGCATCGGCGTGCAGGATTTCGATCCCCTCGTGCAGCAGGCGATCAACCGCATTCAGCCCTTCGACGTTACCGAGCGCGTGATCGGCTGGCTCCGCAAACACGGCATCGAAAACATCAACATGGACCTGATGTACGGTCTGCCCCATCAGACCCTGGCGCGGGTCGAAGACATGGTGGCGAAGACGGCAACCCTGCGGCCCCATCGGATCGCGCTGTTCGGTTACGCCCATGTACCGTGGATGAAAAGCCATCAGAAAATGATCAAGGAAGAAGACCTGCCGGATGCCAATGAACGCTGGCAGCAGTTTGAACTGGCTTCCGAACGGCTGGTGGAAAGCGGCTACGTCAAACTCGGACTCGATCATTTCGCCCTGCCCGACGACGATATGGCGGCGGCGCTGAACGAAAACCGTCTGCATCGCAACTTCCAGGGCTACACCGTGGACGAAGCTCCGGTCATGCTCGGCTTCGGCGCTTCCGCCATCGGCTCCCTGCCCCAGGGATACGTGCAGAACCTGTCCCCCT
>JAOUPW010000612.1 GCA_029879665.1 Rhodospirillales bacterium
ATCGGGCGGCGCTACGCCGGTATGCTGCGGGAAAACGGCATCGAGACCGCGCTTGATCTTTGCCATCAGCCCCAGGGCTGGGTGCGCCAGCGCATGGGGATGGTCGGCCTGCGCACGGTGCTGGAACTGAAGGGGCGGCCCTGCATCGGATTGGAAACCCAGCCGCCGGACAAGAAGACCACCACCGTGTCCCGGTCTTTTCCGGCGCCGCTGACGCGACTGGAGGATTTGCGCGAAGCGGTGGCATCCTTCGCCGCCCGGGCGGCGGAAAAGCTGCGCCAGGGAAACCTGATCACCGCCGGGGTCACGGTCTTCATCCACACCAGCCGCTTCCGTACCCATGATGCCCAGCATCACGACGCCGTCACCGTGGCGTTGCCGTGTCCCACCAATCACACCACCGCCATCACCCGGGCCGCGCTCGCCGGCGTCGAGCGCATGTTCCGGCCCGGCTGCCGCTACAAGAAGGCGGGCGTCCTGTTGCTCGACCTGGTGCGGACGGAGGGGGCGCAACCGGACCTGTTCTGGTCCGGGGGTTCTGAAAAAGACCCTGACCGCTGCTTGATGAATGTGGTGGATTCTCTCAACCGGAAGCTTGGCCGGGGTGCGGTTTTTTACGGCAGCGCGGGTATCCGCCCGGGCTGGCATCAGGATGGGCGTCAAGACTGGCGGATGCGCCAAGCCCACCGCTCACCCCGTTTCACCACCAACTGGAACGAACTTCCCCAGGTCCGCGGATAGCGGACGAATGACCAAGCCCAGGTCCGCGGATAGCGGACGAATGACCAAGCCCAGGTCCGCGGATAGCGGACGAATGACCAAGCCCAGGTCGGCGGATAGCGGACGAATGGCCAAGAAAGTCCGCGGATAGCGGCCGGATAACAAAGAGGGGGGGCAGCAGGTAGTGGAAAAAATGGAAAAAAGAAAACAAAGGTGAAACTCTTAGGACAATATCAATAAAATTCGGGGCAAATGAGAAATGTTGCGCGCTCGCCTTGAACCGGATTCCCCGGTAGACTAGAGCCCAACTGCGAAATATGAAATGTCGGTTCCAAATAGGGGGAGAAAGGCATTGTTGAAAGACGGAAAAGAAACGCTCAAGGGAGTGCGGATTTTTTCCGACCTCAAACCGGGAGAACTGGAGGCGGTCGAAAAGCAGTGCGCCTGGAAAGAATACAACGCTCGGGAACAGGTCATTGACGCCCATAGCGATACCCACAATGTTTTTTTTGTCGTCAGGGGGCGGGTACGGGTAGTCGATTATTCGGTGCTCGGCCAGGAAGTCTCATTTGATGATATTTTCGAAGGCAGCCATTTCGGCGAGATGGCGGCGCTCGACAGCCGTCCACGGTCTGCCGGCGTGATCGCAGTGAGCGACAGCCTGCTCGCATCCATGAATCCGGAAACCTTTGAAAGCGTGCTTCTAAAACACCCCAGGGTCGGACTCAGAGTGATGGCGGAACTGGCGCGTATCATCCGGGCGGCGGATGCGCGTATAATGGATCTGAGCACACTCGGCGCCAACAGCCGGGTGTATGCGGAACTCCTGCGTCAGGCCATAGCCGTTACCGATGATGAGGCCACAGCCTCCATCCGGCCTATTCCAATTCACGGCGATATCGCCAGCCGCATCAGTACGACAAGGGAAACTGTGGCCCGGGCCATGAACGATCTGGCACGCAAGGGAATTGTCGAGCGGACGAAGGATGCGCTGGTGATCCATGATCTGGAACGCCTGCAAAGCATGGTTGAACAGGTCCGCGGCGAAGACCGGCGATCCGGAAACAGAAGACGTTCAGCGGAAGAAAACGAAATTACGGCCGATGGGGAGAGGCGCCGGCGTATCGAACGGCGCGCGAACTAGGATCTATTCCGGCCAAAAGAAAAAAATTTGATAGCGGGGCCAGACGGCGTTGCAGGCGGCAGCGGTATAAAGCGCTGTGTTGAGCCGATGCACTAGCTTTTCCAGCGCACCTTATCGAGAAGCTGATCCAGGGTCATATCGACTTCGACGATATGAGAGTTGCCGCTGAGTGCGTTGGCGATGCGATTGGTGCTCAACGACCATTCATCGTCCTGAAGGCTGGCGATGACATCGGCGCGAAAGTTTTTGTAATGGGTCAACGCTAGTCTGTCGTCGCCAAAATGAT
>JAOUPW010000614.1 GCA_029879665.1 Rhodospirillales bacterium
GATCCGGCGCGCCGCTTCGGCCAATGCGCCCGCGTCCGGCCGGGAAGCCGGAGCCGGAGCATAGCGGGCGGGGTCGGGAAATTCGATCGGTTCGCGAATTTTTTGTTCCTGGACCGCCGCGTCGAGACAGACATAAACCGGACCGCTGGGCGCCGTCGCCGTCTGCTGCCAGGCGCGCAACATCGATTCCGGAATGGCCTCGATCGAACCCGGCTGATCGTCCCACTTGATAAAATTCCTGATCAACCCGCCCTGGTCCTGGGCCGTATGAATCCAGTCAATCCACGGGCGGCGCAGGGTGGCGTCCACGGGACCGGTGGCACCCAAAATCAGCATCGGCTGCCGGTCGCACCAGGCGTTGAAGATGGCCATGGAACCGTGCATCAAGCCGACATTGCTATGCACTGCAACCGCCATGGGTTTGCCGGAAGCTTTGGCGTAGCCATGGGCGATGGCAACGGCATGTTCTTCATGCAGGCACATCAACATTTCCGGAGCATGGTTACCGAGGTGGTTGACCAGGCTATCGTGGAAGCCCCGGTAACTGGCCCCCGGGTTGAGCGCGATGTAGGGAATTTCCAAACGGCGCAGCATCTGGGCGGCGACATCACTGCCCCAGCCGACGTCGGTGTCCACTGGTGTCGCCGGTTCATCGTTTTTCGTCAAGCGCGCGGGCGGATTAGAAGTATTATTTTTCACGGATTAGGCCTCTCCCTTTTCAGCCCGCCGAACCGATGCGCAGATTAGTTCGAGATTTTTTTGTGGGCCGGTTTGTTTGCCGCCCATGATAGCTCAAAAGGGCTAGGACGCCAATCCGCCCCATACTTTCTCGACGGCAGCGACGGCGCGTATCCTGGGATTGCACACCGAAGCGATATAAATTTAATCCACCTGGCTATAACGGCAACCGGCATAGGCTTTAAGGAACATGTTCCCCCGCCCGCGCCCGTGCAAATGCCGAATTGTTCTTGAATTCGATAGGATCAGGTGTTCTTGCCCAGATACTTGGGGTTGCTTTCGATTACTTTTTGAATCGCCGCCTGCATCAAAAGCGTGAACACCTGCGAACGTTGAGGCGTCCCCGGGTCGTAAGCGCCATTGCGGATTTCCCGGCACAGGTGGCGGTAAAGACGGGAAAGGCCGTTCTGTAAATCCTCGCGGTCGCCGGGTTCGCCCGCCTCGCCATAAAGGTCGACCAGTGACGCCAGTTCTCCGGTTTCCGGTTCGTCGCCGAGTTCGAATTGCCGCGCCGCGATGGCCATGGCATTGGCAACCATCAGGGCCTCGAATTTTTTATCCTTCGGCAAGTGCTCGATCAGATCCTGGCGCAGGACCTTCCGCGCCAGTTCAAGAAGATCCTTGCCCGACGGATGTTCGCGCATCAGCCTTCCCCCGTCATTCTCAGAACTTCCAATTCCAGTTCCGGCACCACATGGGCGGTCAACGCCAGCTCCAGTGAGTCTTCACCGCCCTTGAGGTAACGGTCGGCCTGTTCGATCGCGATCACCGCCCAGCGCACATGGGCCATTACTTCCCAATAGGTCACCTGATCCCGGTCGATGGTGCGCCCTGAGGCCTGTTCATAAGGGCGATAAAAATCCTCTCGTTCACCGATGCCGCCGGCTTCCCGGTCCCAGGCGCCGGCGCGCCAGCATTTGGCACAGATCCAGCCGATATCTTCATGAAAATCCCCCCAGCCGGAAAATTCCCAGTCGAGAATTCCGGTCAGGCCGTTTTCGTCCACCAGATAGTTACCGGTGCGAAAATCGCGGTGGCAGAGCACGATTTCCGCATTCGCGGGCGCGTTCAGTTCCAACCACCTGAGTCCCCATTCAAGGGCCGGACGGGGCGTTTCATGGTTATCGAAAAAAACGTGATATTTGTTGACCAAATAAAGCGCAGGCGACGATTCCGGCACGGGCAGAAAATCGAGATCGGCCCGGGGCGGAACGATGCCATGAATTTTCGCGAGCTCTCCCGCGAGGCTGTCGAGCAATTCGCGCCGGTCGCCGCCGAGACTCATATCCCGAACCACACGGTGGCCGGCACCGATGCCGGGAATACGGCGCATGATGAAGAAAATCCCGCCGATGACATCGTGCTCGGTGCATAACCAGAGCGGTTCAGGCACCTGCACACCGGCCCCAA
>JAOUPW010000613.1 GCA_029879665.1 Rhodospirillales bacterium
ATTACGTGGTCCCTTTGGATCCGCATCCGGCCCACGACATGCGGCTGGTCTATGTGGATCCGGAGGAGGAGTTGGTCGAATGCGGCGGCCGCGCTGTTTTCGCGCTGGCCGAAGGCGTTACGCCGGAGGGCTGGGCCGAGGTCGGCCATATCTTCCAGAATGACCAAGGCACGTTTCTGAAAGTAATCGAGGATCCGAAATCGCAGAAGATGTATGCTTTCGTCGATATCCGCTCCGGCGAAATCCGCCGCCGCCAGGAACGCGGCGTCAACACCGTCTTTATGCAGTGGCGTGTCGAGGGCATGGATTCGGGTGAAAAAAGAACCGTGACCTTCGCCGAACTGCGCCAGGCATTTTCCGCGCAGGGGTGAGTTTCATACGCATCGCCGGCGTTTTTACCAACTAATTTTATGCCGCATAAACGTCGTCGCGGATCGGGGCGATCCGCTCGGGATTTTCTTATTGTTTTCCGAAAATACGTCGTCGCGGATCGGGGCGATCCGCTCGGGATTTTCTAGAAATCCAGATTTGCGTATTGCTTGGCCGGGGCCGCGCCCGGGATATGGTCGTTCAGAATGGCGCGGAAACTGGGCCTGGACTTGATGCGCGCATACCAGTCCTTGGCTTCCTTATGTCTGTCCCAATCCACATCGCCCAGGTAATCCACCGTGGACAGGTGCGCCGCCGCCGTGATGTCGGCCAGGGTCAGCTGGTCCCCGGCCAGCCATTCCCTCCGTTGGACCAGATACGTGATGTAGTCTAGATGGGCGTGGATGTTGGCGAGCCCGGCGCGGATCGCCATCGAGTCCGGTTCGCCGATGCCCAAAAACCGTTTCATGATTTTTTCGCCGACCAGGTTTTCCGTGACCTCAGCATTGAACTTGCGGTTGAACCAATCGGCCAGGCGGCGCACCTCGGCCCGTTCCAGCGGCGAACGCCCGATCAGAAGCGGGACGGGATGGATTTCGTCGAGAAATTCGCAGATCGGGCCGCTGCCGGAAAGCGCGGAGCCGTTGTTTTCCACCAGCACCGGAACCTCGCCGGCCGGATTAAGCGGTAGAAATTCGGGCCGTCTTTCCCAGGTGTTTTCCGTCTTGAGTTCGAAATCGACCTTTTTTTCGTGAAGAACGATCCGAACCGTACGGCAAAATGGCGACAGCCAGAGGTGATAAAGGGTGCGCATGGGTTGGTTTATTACACTTGCAGTTATTTGCAAAATCTTAATGGAAACAATAGTTTCCCCCATTATTATTACCATTCCATGAATATATGGGATTTTCCGGCGGGCCCCCGGGCGGCAACGGTGCGTTATCGGATGTTTTTATCCCGCCTCCTCACACCCATTTGATCCAAGGTGAGGTTCGATCCGGTCCATACTGCGGGCCTTAACCAACCGCCTTTCTCAACCAGCAAGGACACCGAGGATGCTGATCAGGACCCCGCCGCCTAACGACATCAAATCATCGGAGATCACGCCGCACGGGATCTATCTCGACCGCCGCCGGTTTCTTCAGTCCGCCGCCGTGGCCGGCGCGTCCCTGGCCATTCCCGGTCTGCTGCCGGGGCCTGCCTCCGCTGGCGCCAAGCTGCCGGGATTGATCAAGGGGCCTTATTCAACAGACGAGGAGCAGACCTCTTACAAGGATGTCACCTCTTATAATAATTTCTACGAATTCGGCACCGGCAAGGACGACCCCATCCAGAACTCCAAGGGTTTCAAGCCGGAAGCTTGGAAAGTGGCGGTTGAAGGCGAAGTTGCCAAGCCCGGCAATTACGATCTGGACGATCTGATCAAGCCGCACAAACTGGAAGAACGTGTGTACCGTTTCCGCTGCGTCGAAGCATGGTCCATGGTGATCCCCTGGGTCGGCATTCCCCTGGGTGACATTATCAAGCGGTTCGAACCCACCTCGCGCGCCAAGTACGTCGCTTTTGAAACCCTGGTCGATCCCGAACAGATGCCGGGCCAACGCCTCGCCTTTCTCAAATGGCCTTATCGTGAAGGGTTGCGCATGGACGAAGCCATGAATCCGCTCACACTGCTCACCGTCGGCCTGTATGGCGAAGTGCTGCCCAACCAGAACGGCGCCCCGGTCCGTCTGGTGCTGCCGTGGAAATACGGCTTCAAGAGCATTAAATCCATCGTCA
>JAOUPW010000615.1 GCA_029879665.1 Rhodospirillales bacterium
CGAACCCCAGTTTTTCCATTACTCCCTGGCGGAAGTTGTGCACCAGTACATCAGACGATTTGACCAGCTTGCGGATGATCTCCTTGCCGTCCTCCTGCTTCATGTCGACTGTGATGGATCGCTTGTTCCGGTTCAGGTTCGCAAAGGGCAGCGAAACATTTTTGACAAACGGCCCCCATGCTCGGCTCCAGTCTCCGCTGCCGGGACGTTCAACCTTGATCACATCGGCGCCATAGTCGGCCAGTATCTGGGTGCCGACGGGTCCTTGGTACACATGGCTAAAATCAAGGATGCGTATGCCTTCCAATGCTTTTTTTGAGATCATTCTATTTCCTTCCTTTTTTCGTAATAAAATCATGTAACCTTTGTAGTGTATCGGGGTCCTGCAGACAACTGACGGAACGAAATGCTTCGGCTGCGGCGTTTTCATCACGCCCCTGTCGTTGCTGATCATTCAATATAGCTTTAAACTGACAGATCGCATTGCGGTTGTTGGCGATAACGGAGGCGGTAAACTGATTTAATTCATTTTCGAGCTCTGCCTTGCTTCCAGCAAAATCAACGAGTCCGATCTCGGCTGCCTTATGAGCATCGATCATTTTTCCGCTGTAGTAATAGTATTTTGCTTTCGAAGCACCGATGCGTGCAGCCAACCGCCGGGTTCCGCCCCAGCCGGGGACAAAGCCCAGCGTTGCTTCGGAATGTGCCAATTGCGCATTGTCTGAGGCAAAAATCAGATCGCACGCCATGGCCAGTTCCAGACCGCCGCCCATTGCATAGCCTTCCACTACAGCTACGACCGGTACGGGCAGATCTTCAAGCATATTTAGGACCCGATGCCCCTGCATCACCCATGGAATAATGGTTTTCTCATCTGTATGCTGAAGTACGTTGATATTTGCGCCGACGCAGAAAAAGCGTTCAGAGGTGCTGCGCACCCACACGATACGGGATCTCTGTCGAAGAACTTCTTCAATGCAGCTCTCCAACTCGCCCAGAACATCACCATCCAGCGTAGGCGGCTTGCCTTCCGGCGGCTCCAGATGGATCACTGCCACTTCACCTTCGATCCGGCATTTTATGCGTGTTACAGCCATAGCTATTTGCTCCTAAGCGTAATTTCATACATGGATTCGAGCAGGCCGAGATTGCCGAGTACCAGGCCTGCAAGTGTGGCAATGATCACCCCGAGGATCGTCATCAGAGCCGCACGCGACTTCGGTGCCGGATCCTTGAAATAGAACACTCCCCAAAGTGCATTGACCACAACACAGTCTGGGTTGTTCTGGAATTTTCATATCTAATTTCCATTCATTTTATAATTCATTTGGCTGTCTTGCCTATTTGATTGCGTGCACATATCCATCGCCTGCCAGGACATACACCTTGTCCCTGTAAATACAGAGAGTGGCTTCCTCAACGCGCTGTCCGAGCTTGTAAATCCAGATCGGCTTCCCGGTATAGGCGTCGAGGCAATAGAACAAAGGCGTATTGCCGGAACCGATGTAGACCCGTTCGCTGGCAATGGCCGGCGCCGACAGACCGCCGCCATCCGGGAACGTCCAGTGAATCGCCGCCGTGGCGGAATCCACGCAATAGACCCGGGAAGCCATGGGCACACCTCTCAACCCGGTGCCGACCCGCGCCGTATAATAGGCCCGGTTTTCAAAAAAAGCGGGCGTCGCATTAAAATTCGTAAACTGACCTATTTCGTCTGGGTTGGTGTTCCCATGGCTCAGAATTTTTCCGTTTTTTGCCTCAAAATACATGAAAACTTTACTGTGATGCGGCAGGTAAATCTTGCCCTTGTAGGCAATCAGGGTTCCGGAATCGAGACCGATGCCGTTCTCCTTCCAGACAATCTCCCCTGTCTTTTTGTCGAAAGCATACAGGGAACGGCTCCATGACCCGAAATAGACCAAATCGCCATCGATGGCGGGCTCCGCCGGCACGGATTTCGCCGTGGGATACATCCAAACGATGTGGCCTGTGTCCGCGTCCAGGCAAACCGCGTGGCCATTGACGGTCGGCACATAAACAAGACCAGCGTCGACCGCTGCCGAACCCCAGACCCAGCCTCCGGGAATCGTCTGTTTCCAGACAAGCGCTCCTGATTCCGCGTCCAAGCAGTAGAAGAAACGTTCC
>JAOUPW010000052.1 GCA_029879665.1 Rhodospirillales bacterium
TTCCTCGGCCTTGGGTTTGGGTTTGGGTTTGGGTTTGGGTTTGGGCGGCGGGGCGTTGGTGATATCGGCCACCGTCACCAGTTCCACCATGACCGGCGCCTGGCTCAAATCGATGTCCGATTTAATAAAGGGCAGCCCCAGATAAGCGATGACTATGATCACCGCATGAAACAGGACGGATAGAACTGCACTCCGGCCCATGGCGGTTATTTCGTTCCCTTTTTATTTTTCGGCGACTTTACCGTCGATGACGGGGGGCCGGTGATGAGGGCGACCTTGCGGAATCCGGCGGCGTTGATGGTGCCCATTACCTCCATGACGCGGCCATAATTAATTGACCTGTCGCCGCGGATGAAGATGCGGACATCGGGGTTGTTTTTGGTGATCGCCTTCAGGCGCGGCACCAGGGCATCAAGGTCGACTTCCGTATCCTGTAAAAAAATCTTGCCGCGCGCGTTGACGCTGACCGCCAGCGGCTCGTCCTGCCCCTCCACCACCTTGGCTTCGGTCTTGGGCAGGTCCACCTGCACGCCCACGGTGAGCAGCGGCGCCGTCACCATAAAGATGACCAACAGCACCAACATCACGTCGACCATCGGGGTGACGTTGATATCGGCTATGGGCCGGGTCGAGCGCCGCCGCGTGCGGCGGCCGGAGCGAGGGGAAAGGTTGACAGCCATCTTTCGAGACTACTCTTCCATTTGGCGCGAAATTATGGCGGTGAATTCTCCGGCAAAAGTCTCCAGCCGGCCGGCATAGCGGTCGAGATCCTTGCTCAGCTTGTTGTATGCCAGAACCGCCGGGATCGCCGCCAAAAGCCCCAGCGCTGTCGCGAACAGGGCTTCGGCGATACCAGGCGCGACCACCGCCAACGACGTATTCTTGCTGACCGCAATCGCCTGAAAGCTGTTCATGATGCCCCAGACGGTTCCGAACAGGCCGATGAAGGGCGCGGTCGAACCGGTCGAAGCGAGAAAGGTCATGTAACGTTCCGCCTGATCGATTTCCCGGGTCATGGTGATCTGCATGACCCGTTCGATGCGGTCATGCAGGCCGACCCGACGTTCGTCGCTGGCGGCGGTTCCCTTGGCCAGGGCGCGCCGCCATTCACGCATGGCGGCAACGAAGACCGCCGACATGGGATCGCTCGGATGCGAACCGATGCGATCATACAAGTCATCCAGCGATCCACCCGACCAGAAGGTGGATTCGAACTTGGATGCAAGCTTGTTGAGGCGCTTTAATCCGAAAACCTTTTGGAAAATGATCGCCCAGCACCAGATGGAAGCCAGCAACAGGATAATTATCACTGACTTGACGATCAAATCAGCCTTGAGAAACAAGGAGATCATGGAAAAATCATTAGGGCCGACCGAACCGGCCAGCGTTACGGCGTCAACAACATTACTTTCCATCAATTCGATCCGTTATTCTTGTTAAGCAGTTCATTCAATTGCGCACGCAAATCTTTCGGCATCCGGGCAGGCTGCCCCGTGGCGGTCATGCAGGCAAGCCTGATTTGTATCGTCACCAGGTCTTCACCGTTCCGCTTGACCCGTTGTTCCCCCGAAAAGGACGCGCCTCCCACATCCGTCAACCGCGTATGAACTTCCAATTGATCATCCAGCCGCGCCGGATGGCGGAAATCCATGGCACAGTCGCGGACCACGAATAGAATCCCCTTTTCATTCCTGATGCGGGAATTTTCAACGCCGAGGGCGCGCATCATTTCGGTCCGCGCCCGCTCAGCATATTTGAGGTAATTGGCATAATAGACAATTCCGGCAGCGTCCGTATCTTCATAATACACGCGCACGGCAAATACGTGCGCGGCTTCATTACTCATTTCCCGGCCCCGCATCGAGATCGGATTTGGCGACAAGTTCCAGTTGCGTCAACGTCTTGGTAAGGATTTGGGGCGGTTTCAACCCGAGATGACGGAACGCCAGCGCGGTCACCGCGCGCCCCCGCGGCGTGCGCATCAAAAATCCCTGCTGGATCAGGTAGGGTTCGATCACTTCCTCGATGGTGTCGCGCTGTTCGGAAAGCGCGGCGGCTAAGGTTTCCACGCCCACCGGCCCGCCGGCATAGTTTTCGGCGATGCAGCGGAGATAGCGGCGATCCATGGCGTCCAGTCCATGACCGTCCACATCCAGGCGATTAAGGGCCTGATCGGCGGCGGCGGCGTCAATGGTCCCGGCGCCGGCGACGGAGGCGAAATCCCGTACCCGGCGCAACAATCGTCCGGCGACCCGGGGGGTGCCGCGCGCGCGCCGTGAAATTTCCGAAGCCCCGTCTGCGGTCAGAATCATGTCCAACAGGCCACTGCCGCGTCGCACGATCTGTTCAAGTTCTTCCGGCGAATAAAAAACCAGATGCATGGGTATGCCGAAACGTTCGCGCAGTGGGGTGGTGATCAGGCCGGAACGGGTGGTCGCGCCGACCAGGGTGAACGGCGGTAAATCGATGCGTACGCTTCTTGCCGCCGGCCCTTCGCCGATGATCAGGTCGAGCTGGAAATCCTCCATCGCGGGATAGAGAATTTCCTCGACCACCGGGCTGAGGCGGTGGATCTCATCGATAAAAAGGACATCATGGGGCTGCAGGTTGGTGAGAATCGCCGCCAGATCACCTGCGCGCGCAATCACCGGGCCGGAGGTGGCGCGAAAGCCGACGCCCATTTCACGCGCCACAATCTGCGCCAGCGTTGTCTTGCCCAATCCCGGAGGCCCGTAAAAAAGAACATGGTCGAGTGCATCGCCCCGGCTTTTCGCGGCTTCGATGAAAACGCGGAGATTGCCGCAGACCTGTTGCTGACCGATAAAATCATCGAAGCTCATCGGGCGCAGGCCGCCGTCGGCAAAATCACCGCTATCTTCTTCCGGAGTCACGATCCTGTCTTTGCTCATCGTCCGTGTTCTCGCGGACCAAGTTCAGCCAACCCGGCCTTGATCAGGGCTTCGACGGGGGCATCGGATCCCAAGTTGACTGCGGCGTGGCTGACGGCGCCGGTGGCCTGGGATGCATTGTAGCCCAGATTGATCAGCGCCGAGATCGCATCCATCCGCGAGCCTTGTGCGGCGGCACGGGCGTTTTTACCCAGCCCAGCGCCCAGTCCGGTCGCCAGCGCCAGGCCGTCCACTTTGTCTTTCAGTTCGCTGATGATGCGGCCGGCCAGTTTCGGGCCGACGCCGGGGGCTCGGGTAATCATGCCTTTGTCACCGGCGGCGATTGCCTGCACCAATTCATCGGCGCCGGTGACCGAGAGAATGGCAAGGGCCACCTTGGCGCCGACGCCTTGCACCGAAGTCAGCAGCCTGAACCAGTCCCGTTCGGCCGCGTCCCAGAAACCGTACAGGTGGATATGATCCTGACGCACCTGGGTTTCGACCATCAGGCTGGCGGCCTCGCCAGTTTGTAGCCGCGCCAGGGTACGCCCGGAACAAAACACCAGATAACCGACCCCGGACACATCAAGTACTGCGTATCCTTCACCCAGGGAATCGATCAGGCCCGTCAATTTGGCGATCATCGCGCCGCCTCCATCCGGACCAGACGTTCGGCGCTGCCGCGGTGATGGGCATGACAGATCGCCAGCGCCAGAGCGTCGGCGGCGTCGGCCTGTTCGATGTCGCATCCGGGAAGCAGCGTGCGTACCATCATCTGAATCTGTTCCTTGGCGGCATGGCCGGCGCCGACCACTGATTTCTTGACCATGTTCGGTGAATATTCAGCGACCACGAGCCCGGCCTGGGCCGGGACCAGCAGGGAAATGGCACGGGCCTGGCCCAGTTTGAGTGTCGAGGCCGCGTTCTTGTTGACGAAGGTTTCCTCGACCGCCGCTTCCACCGGGTGATGGCGGGCGATGACGGCGGTAAGGCCGTCGTGCAATTCGACCAGCCGCCGGGCCAGGGACAGGGCGGCATCGGTATGGATCACGCCGTGCGCAACATGGCGGAGGCGGTTGGCATCGGCGTCAATGACGCCCCAACCGGTATTGCGCAACCCCGGGTCCAATCCGAGAAGTTTCATTATTCCGTAAACACACTCATTCAGGCGGTAGGTTCCTATTGCCGTCCTATTGTTGTCTTTTTGTATTAAAGCTCCCTTAGCGCCATTCCCTAAGCGCTGAGCCGTTCCATCACTTCTTCGGATACGTCGAAATTGGAGGCGACGCGCTGCACGTCGTCGTTGTCTTCCAGGGCGTCCAGCAGCTTGAACAGGGTTCCCGCGGAATCTTCATCCACCGCCACTGAATTCTGCGGCTTCCAGTCGAGCCGCGCCGCCTGGGGCGGGCCGAATTTCGCTTCCAGCCCGTCGCGGACGGTGCTGAAATCATCCGGCGCACAGGTGATCTCGTGGGTGATGTCGCTGGATTCGACGTCGGAAGCGCCGGCCTCGAGTGCGGCTTCGAACATTTCCTCGGCGCCGGCGACGTCCGCCTTGTACTGGATCAGACCGATACGATCGAACATGAAATTGACGCTGCCGGTTTCACCCAGCGTGCCGCCGTGCTTGGTCAGCGCGGCGCGGACTTCGGACGCGGTGCGGTTGCGGTTATCGGTCAGCGCTTCGATGATGACGGCAACCCCGCCGGGGCCGTAACCTTCATAGCGAACTTCTTCGTAGTTGGCCCCTTCTTCGCCGCCGCTGGCGCGCTTGATGGCGCGATCGATGTTGTCCTTCGGCATGTTGACGGCCCGCGCCGCAGCGATGGCCGAGCGTAAGCGGGGGTTTTTGTCGGGCTCGGGCAGCCCCGTCTTCGCCGCCACCGTCAATTCGCGGATGTGCTTGGCGAAAATCTTGGCGCGCTTCGCGTCCTGTGCGCCCTTGCGATACATGATGTTCTTAAACTGTGAATGGCCGGCCATGTTTGATGTCTTCTCTACTTATTCTTCTTTGGGTCTGGTGGAATGAGTTCGGGGATTCGTGGGTTTTATAGCATATCCGCCCGCCGGGTGCATTTATGTCACCCTATTTTAATCGCGTGCTTTCATGTCACCTTTTTATTGGTTGGGCTCTTTTAAGTCGCCCTCGTCGCTAACAGCGCAATATGTCAATAGTTTAGCATCATCTCACGCCGGCAAGTGCGGGGACAACCGGCCCCCCAGGCGTAGCGGCTGGGCGCGGACGGCAAGGCCGGTTTTATCGTCGGTTTCCACGTAAACGGCGCATAGCGTGGCTTCTTCGCCGGCTGGTTCCAGGCGTTCTTTTGGCAGCTTGGAGGTAAAGCGGGCCACCGCCGCCTTCTTCCCCATACCGATCACCGAATCATAATCGCCGCACATGCCGGCGTCGGTCTGATAGGCGGTGCCGCCGGGCAGGATCTGGGTGTCCGCGGTCGGCACATGGCTGTGGCTGCCGACCACCAGGGAAACGCGGCCGTCGAAGGCGTGGCCGAAGGCCATTTTCTCGCTGGTCGCCTCGGCATGGATATCGATCACGATCGCATTGGCGTCACGTCCGAGGCGGGTGCCGGCCAGGGCCGCCTCGGCGGCGGCGAAGGGATCATCCAGGGGTTCCATGAACAGCCGCCCCATGGGATGAACCACCATCACCTTGCGCCCGTCGGGCATTTCATAAACGCCCGAACCGGCGCCGGGGGTGCCGGATGGATAGTTCAGGGGCCTGAGCAGGCGCGGATCGCTGTCGATATAGTTCATGATCTCGCGCTGGTCCCAGACATGATTGCCGGTGGTGATGACGTCGGCGCCGGACTCGTAAAAAGCTTGGCAGATTCCTTCGGTAATGCCGAAGCCGTGGGCGGAATTTTCACCGTTGACGATAACGAAATCGAGGCCGAGTTGGCGGCGCAGGTCCGGCAAATGGCGGGTAATGGCGACGCGGCCGGCCTTGCCGACCACGTCGCCGCAAAAGAGGAGTTTCATGTATTAACTAATTCCGTGGGCGTTTTCTTCGGTGATGATCCAATCGAGCCGCTGGTCATACGCATTACGCGGCACCGCGTCCACCCGCTGCGCTTCCCAGGCGAACCCAACGGCAAGCAAATCGCCGCCGGCGCGCAAGGATTCCAGGGTGCGGTCATAATAACCGCCGCCCTGGCCCAGGCGATAACCGGAAAGGTCGAAGGAAATTAGCGGAATGAATACCACGTCGGGACGGACTTCCTCTTCGCCGGAACCGGGATGAAGGGTGCCGTGCAGGCCTCCCTCCAGCTTGAGCCCGGGCCGCCAGCGTCGGAACGCCAGACGATGGCCCTCCTCCACTACCACCGGCAGGGCCAAGACGTGGCCCTGGGCGTCCAGGCCTTCTAGCAGGGGACGGATATCCACCTCGCCGGGCAGCGGCCAGTATCCCGCGAACACCGAATTGGCGAGGATATTCATGTCGGAGAGACCGTTCAGGAAGTTTTTCTTCGCCCGGTCGGCAAATACCTTCGTATTGCGCCCGGCGGCTTCCTGGCGGATAAGACGCCCGTGATCGCGCATTCGTTTTTTTTCTTCGTCTACGGTCACCAGGATCGCTCCTCGGGCATCAAATTCGGGTTAGGGGTGAAAGAAAAACGGACGGCGCCGCAATGACCGTAGGTTGTATCATCCTCTGTGGCCTGCTGATGCAGGTGGGCGCCATATACCGAACCCACGGGTCCGGCAGAGACAGCTCCCTAGAAGGAAACATTGGCCCCAGGGATCAATAACCTTACGAATCCCGCAGCGACCGTCCTGAGATTGAATCTAGGTCTGTTCAAGGCGTTCGGCAATGCTTTCTATGCGATTGGCCAGAGCCTCGATGCCGGCGCCGAAGGCCTCATCGGCGCCGTTGGTGGCGGAAATCCCTTCCGGGACCGCATTTTTAAGGGCTTTCATGTCATCCCGGAGCTCGCTCAGTTCATCCGCGATCAGTAGATTACACATCACCAGAAGGTGGGATTCGCTTAAATGACCCACGCTTTTTATCAGTTCTGACATTTTCCCGTTCACGTAATCCGTCAGTTCCAGCAGATAGTCTTCCTGGCCGTCCTGACACGAGACCTGATAGCTACGACCGTTGATGGTAAGGTCCACTTTGGGCATTAATCCAGAATCCCTCTCAACCGGTCGATGGCACCATCCAGCCGGCAGGACACCGTATCGTTCGTTTGTTTCAAGGCTGCGTTTTCGTCACGAAGGGCGGCAAGCTCTTCGGTCAAGGCGCCGTTGCCGACGCCGTTGCCGGGCACCTTGGCCTTCAAAGCGGCTTCAAGACGGCTGATGGCTTTGTCTAGCCGTGTGCACGCTTGAACCAGCCGGGGGTTTTGCTGTTGATCCGACACGATGTAGCCCATCTTCCCTGTTGGTCCGAGAGAATAAAGCGTCGCCCGCCAGGGCGCAACAGGTGTGCCCGCCAGGGCGCAACAGGTGTGCCCGCCAGGGCGCAACAGGTGTGCCCGCCAGGGCGCAACAGGTGAATCTGAGTTAAATAAATGCGAACAGAACGGCCGAGGCATGTAAAATCGGCGGAAATTTCATTCTTGCATTGACGCAGGATGCCTGAGGACCGATGTTTTGGCCCAGATTGACCGGGTGGGGGTAACGGTGCGCCTCCCCACCCGAATGGGTAAACCCCTACTCTACCAGGGGGTGTTATCCCGGACGGATATAATATGATATGTAAGGCGCCCTTCTCACTTTGGTTGACGGAGTAAATAATGGCGGTTCGGGTAGCGATTAACGGATTTGGCCGGATTGGACGACTGACGTTCAGGGCCCTGGTTGAATCTGGACGCAAAGACATTCAGGTGGTGGCGATCAACGATCTGGGATCAGCGGAAGCCAACGCACATCTTCTCAAATATGATTCCGTTCACGGAAAACTTCCCGTCAACGTCAAGGTCAAGGGCAATACGATGGACGTCGGTCGTGGCCCGATCAAGGTGCTGGCGGAACGGGACCCGGCCCAGTTGCCCTGGGGCGAAATGGACGTCGATATCGTCTATGAATGCACCGGCATCTTCACCTCGCGTGACAAGGCCGCCCTTCATCTGAAAGCCGGCGCGAAAAAGGTCCTGGTTTCGGCCCCGGCGTCGGGCGCCGATCTTACGGTGGTTTACGGAGTCAACGACAGCAAGCTCAAGGCCAACCACACGGTGGTTTCCAATGCGTCGTGCACCACCAACTGCCTGGCCCCGGTCGCCCATGTGCTGAACAAGGCGGTCGGCATCGAAAAGGGGTTCATGACCACGGTGCATTCGTTCACCGGCGACCAGCGGACGGTGGATACACTGCACAGCGATCCGCGCCGGGCGCGGGCGGCTTCCATCTCCATGATTCCGGCCTCCACCGGCGCCGCCAAGGCGGTGGGGCTGGTGCTGCCGGAACTGCTGGGCAAGCTGGACGGCACCGCCGTACGCGTACCCACACCCAACGTTTCCATGATTGACCTCACCTTCGTTTCCAAGAAGAAGACCTCGGTCGAGGACATCAACAACGCCATCAAGGCGGCCGCGTCCAAGGGACCGCTCAAGGGCATTCTCGATTACGTCACTGAACCGCTGGTCTCGGTCGATTTCAACCACAGTTCGTTCAGTTCTTGCTTCGACGCCACCCAGACTCAGGTTCTGGACGGCAATTTCGTTCGCATTCTGTCGTGGTACGACAACGAATGGG
>JAOUPW010000617.1 GCA_029879665.1 Rhodospirillales bacterium
GATGACGCGTGACAAAAAATCTTCTTATTATCGATCACAGGGACGACCAGCTAAAATCCATGCTGGAACCTATTTTTCCGGAGCTGACCATTTATTCGGTAGACCCCGAGGACAAAATCGGAGATTTTCTCAAGGATATTCATATCATTATGGCGCTGGGTCACCTTTACAATGAAGACCTGGTCGGCGGCGCTCCCAATTTGGAATGGATACAGTCCCTGACCACGGGAACCGATGCCATAACCGGTCTTAAAACACTTAAGAAAGAAGTTATCGTCACCTCAACCCGGGGGGTACATGGGCCGCAGATGTCGGAAATGGTGTTTTTGCATATGCTCAACCTGACCCACGATTATCCGCGCATGCTGCGGAACCAGGACAAGGGCGTGTGGGAACGATGGGAGCAGCCGCTTCTTTATAAGAAAACCGTGGCAATTCTGGGCGTTGGCGTTATCGCGGAAGCCCTGGCCAAACGCTGCAAGCTGTTTGGCATGACCGTCTACGGCATTTCCTCCACGATCCGCGAGGTCGAGGGTATCGATAAAATGTTTCACCGCGATCAGATGGCTGATGCTTTGGCGGAAGCGGATTATTTTGTCGTTTTGATTCCCTTTTCCCCGGAAACGAAAAATATTGTGGATGCCGACGTGTTTTCCGCCATGAAGCCGGATGCTTTTCTCATTAATCTATCGCGGGGCGGCGTTGTCGATGAAGATGCCCTGCTCGATACCCTAAAGGCGGAACGGATCGCCGGCGCCGGTGTCGACGTTTTTGCCGAAGAACCCCTGCCTGCCGGCCATCCCTTCTGGGGCTTGAAAAATCTTCTCATCACGCCGAAACACGGCGGCATGAGCAATATTTATATGGAACAGGTTTTGCCGATCCTGGAAATCAATCTTCGTCATTTTCTGAGCGGCAAAACGGATAAAATGATCAACGTCGTCGAACATTAATGGTTCCGACCCTTCATTCAAAACAGGAGAGCCCTATGACTACACAGGAACGACTTGTCGACCCCATATCGACGGCGGAATTGGAACGAAGGTGGTCTGCCGTCCGCGCCGCTATGGAAGACCAGGGCGTGGATGTCCTTATCATGCAGAATAACAATGAATTTCTCGGCGGTTACGTCAAATGGTTTACCGATATTCCGGCCCGGAATTCCTATCCTCATACCATCCTGTTTCCCAGGGACGACAAGATGACCGTTGTGCAAATGGGACCTGCCGGAAGCGAGCGCACGGTATCGGGCGATGATTTCGCTAACCGCGGCGTGGCAAAAATTCTTACCAATCCGAGTTTTTCCTCGGTTCATTATTCCAAAAATTATGACGCGGAACAGGTTGCTGACGTTTTGAAAAAACGCAACGACCGGACCATCGGCCTGATCGGTACGGGCGGCATGTCCCATGCCTTTTGCGAATATCTGAAAAACGCAAACGGCATCAACGCCAAGTTCATTGACGCTTCGGAACTTGTCGACGGAATTAAGGCCATCAAGAGCGACGAGGAATGCGACCGCATAAAGCGGACAGCGATCATGCAGGATGAGATCGTCGCTGAAATCGCAAAAAGTATTCGCCCCGGAATGAAGGATTCCGACGTCACTGCCCTCGCCCAGTTCACCGGTCAGAAATTAGGAAGTGAACAAGGTATTTTCCTCGGCATATCCGCACCGATGGGACAGGTTGCCAGATTCAACCAGCGCCACCACCAGAATCGCGAACTGAGGGATGGAGATTATTTACCGCTTCTTGTTGAAAACAACGGTGCCGGCGGATTCTATACCGAAATCGCCCGGACCTTCGTGCTCGGAAAGGCCTCTCAGGAACTGATCGAGGGCCTGGAAATGGTCACCGAAGCGCAACGGTATACCCTGACCAACATGAAACCGGGAACACCGTGCAAGGACATCTTTCTTGCCCATAATGAATTCATGGAAAGCCGCAAGCTTCCCCGGGAAAGCCGTCTTTATGCCCACAGTCAAGGGTACGACATGGTGGAACGGCCCCTGATCCGTGACGACGAAACCATGGCCATCGCAGAAAACATGAATTTCGCCGTCCACCCGGGTTACGTCAATGACAAGGTCTTCGCCGTTATTTGTGACAATTACATTATCGGAAAGGACGGCCCC
>JAOUPW010000616.1 GCA_029879665.1 Rhodospirillales bacterium
CGTCGGATATTTCCATTATTTCTAGTATGCTGATCCGCCCCCGGTAACCGGTCTGGTTACAATGATCACATCCGACGGCACGGTAAAGTTTAACCGGCGGCTTGGCGTATCGCTCCAGCCCCAATTGTGCCACCATTTCCGGCAGGGCATCATAGGGTTCACGGCAGTTATGACATAAGGTCCGGGCAAGACGCTGCGCGACAACCCCGTTAATGGTGGACGTCAAGAGGAAATCCTCCACCCCCATGTCAAGAAGCCTGGTCGTCGCCGCAGCCGCGGTACTGGTATGAAGGGTGGAAAGAACAAGATGACCGGTCAACGCCGCCTGCACGGCGATCTGCGCGGTTTCCAGATCCCTGATTTCACCTACCATGATGGTATCAGGATCCTGACGAAGAATTGAGCGCAGCACGTTGGCAAAAGTAAGATCGATCTGTGGCTTGATCTGAATCTGGTTTACCCCGTCAAGCTGATATTCAATAGGGTCCTCGACCGTCAGTATTTTCTTTTCAGGTGAATTGAGCTCGACAAGGGATGCATATAGCGTCGTCGTTTTGCCACTGCCCGTGGGTCCGGTCGCAAGCACAATCCCATCTGGTTTTTGCAGTATCTTGCGGAACAACTTTATTTGCTGGTCGTTAAAACCAAGCGTGGAAAAATCAAGATGAATCGAACTGCGGTCAAGTACGCGGAGCACGACGCTTTCTCCGTGCATGGTAGGGATGGTCGAAACCCGAAGGTCGATTTCCTTTCCCCGCATCGCTAGGCGCACGCGTCCGTCCTGCGGCAATCGCCGTTCGGCGATGTTCAGTTTTGCCATGATTTTGATACGTGAGACGGTTGCCGCCTGTAAATTATGCGGAGGAGATTCCGCATCATGCAACACCCCGTCAATCCGGTAGCGGACCCGAAGGTGATTGCCGAAAGGTTCTATGTGAATATCGGAAGCGCGCTTTTCCACTGCACGGTCAATAATCAGATTTACTAATCGGACCACGGGGGCTTCGCTGGCCAGATCGCGAAGCCGTTCGATATCCTCTTCCGCGCTTTGCGTGCCGGAAAGTCCAAAGGCATCCACCAGTTCTCCCATGGAATGTTGGCTGCCTTCGTAAAGCCGGGACAGGGCAGCCTCGATATCGGCGGGAGTGGCTACTTGCGGGTGTACCGGTACGCCGGTGGCCATCTCAACGGCCTGTATAGCGTAATCGTCCGTCGGGTCCGTCATGGCAAGTACAATGCCGTCTTCGCTTTCGGAAATAGGAAGAACGCCGACTTCACTCAAAAATTTTGCACTCAGCTTGCCGTTCAGTACTGGAATAGAAGGAAAATCAGCAGGGCCGAGGAGGGGAAGATCAAGAAGTTCGGCTTTGGCCTTGGCCATATCCTTTTCTTCCACCATGCCAAGGCGAATCAGGATCACATCCAGACGGTCATTACTCTCTGTCTTGACACGAATGGCGCGGTCCAGGCGAGATTTGTCGAGACTGCCAATACCGATCAGATGGTCCGCAAGTCTTTTTTCAAAATTCTCTTTTGTTATCGCAACCGCGGACATAAACAAATTCTCCTTGGGTTCGTTTCCCTCCGTAGCTAATTTATCAAATATATCAAAAACCTGACATAAACGGTAGAGAAAGGGTGAAAGGCCCATACAACCACACCAGCCATATTCCAAGAGTCAGAAAGGGTCCGAACGGAAGGGCCGTATCTCCGGTCAGCTTGTTCCCGGAGACAAAACCACGACCAATCGCCCATATAAGGGCCGAAAAGCCCCCCCACAGGACCACGGAGGGAAGCCCTCCCCAACCCAACCACGCGCCGGCTCCGGCCATGAGTTTGGCGTCGCCAAGACCCAATCCTTCTCGACCGCGAATTTTTCGGTAGCAATAGGAGACGGCGTAAAAGATCGTGAATCCAATCGCGGCACCTAAAATATGATGGAAAAGAAACGATGGCGCATGGGCATAGGAAAACGCTAGTCCCGCCACAATCAGCGGCAACGTCAATTTATCAGGAAGCATGAAATGGCGGGCATCCGCGGCTGAGAGGGTGAGCAAGGCCCAACCCAGACCGCAACTGACCCAGAATAGCCATCCTTCGAAAATCAATGCCGCCCACAGGGCAACCCCGGCGCTGG